>NZ_CP043627.1:5695000-5780000 GCF_016804325.1 Methylobacterium aquaticum | reverse complement strand
CGCGGCTTCTCCCACGCCGTGCCGCCTCGCGGAAGCGGGTTCAGGCGCGCCGCTTCATGAGAGCCGCCGCCGCGAGGCCGACGCCGGCCATCACCGCCCCGGTGGTCAGGGGATTGAGCGTCGCCCGCGTGTAGGTGCTGGTATGGCGCACCATCCCCGGATGGTCGCCGCGCACGTGGCCATCCTGCCTCGGCTGGTAGAGGGCGCCGTTCGGGTCGCGCGGCGGCTCGGCGCTGAGCTGCTGGCCCGCCATCAGGCTGCCCAGGCGGTCGAACGCGCCGGGCGCGAGTTTTTTCAAGCCGGTCATGGCGCGGCCGCCGCCGCCGACGATGATCTCGCGCTGCGGATGGACCGCGGCGTGCAGGATCGCGTGGGCGACCTCGTCCGGGTGGTAGACCGGCGGCGGCAGCTTCGGCTCGCGGTCGAGATAGTTGCGGGCGTGCTGCGGGAACGGGGTGTCGATCGCCGCCGGCTTGATCAGCGTCACCGAGACCGGTGCCCGGTCCTGATCCAGTTCCATCCGCAGCGCGTCGGTGAAGCCGCGGATCGCGTGCTTGCTCGCCGAGTACATGCCTTGCAGCGGGATCGCGAGGTCGGAGGCGATGCTGCCGAGATTGACGATCGCGCCGCCGCGGCGCCGCAGGTAGGGGGCCGCCACCAGCGAGCCGTAGACCACGCCCCAGAAATTGGTCTGGAACAGCCGGTCGTGGTCCTCGTCCGAGACCTCCTCCAGGCGGCCGTAGATCGAGATGCCGGCATCGTTGACCCAGGTATCGAAGCCGCCGAAGCGCTGCACCGCCTTGTCGGCGATGGCCTGCACGTCCTGGCGCCGGCCGACATCGGCGACGACATGGGTCGCCTGACCGCCCGCCGCCTCGATCTCCTCCTGGATCGTCGCCAGCGCCTCGGCGTTGCGCGAGGCGAGCACCACCCGGGCGCCGGCCCGCGCCGCCATGCGGGCGGTGGCGAGCCCGATGCCGCTGGAGCCGCCGGTGATGACGATCACCTGCTCGCCGAGGGGCTTGTGCGCGTGGCTCATGGAATCCTCCGTACAGGATGGGGGTATCCAGGCCCTAACGATGACGGGCGTGCTTCGTTCATTCGGGCAGGCCCCTCCCATATCTCGAACCTCTGGCACGAGCCCCAACAAGCTATTGGACAGGCGGTCACCGCGCCCTCATGATCCGCGCCGCGGCGAGGCCCCCGACGCCACTCTTCAGAGGGGCCCGTTCGCGCGAGAAGTCAGGGAGGACACCGATGGCAGGGACGGGTCGTGCCGGGAACGTCACGCGGCGCGAAGCGCTGATCGGCGCAGGCGCCGCCGCGGGGAGCCTGATGCTGCCGGGCGGTTCGGCTTTCGCGCAAGGCGCGAAGCCGGCGGAGATCAAGGTCGGCATCGCCACCTACCTGTCGGGTCCGGCCAGCGTCTTCGGCGTGCCGGGCCGCCAGACCGCCGAGATGCTGTTCGACGAGATCAACGCGGCCGGCGGCATCGCCGGCATCAAGGTGCGGCCGATCTTCGTCGACGAGGGTCCAGGCGTCGACCACGTAGTCGGCGAGTACCGCCGGCTGGTGCAGTCGGAGGGCGTACACCTGATCTTCGCGGCGATCTCGTCGGCCGATTGCATCGCCTGCGCGCCGCTCTCCGATGAGCTGAAGCGCCCGACCCTGCTGTGGGATTGCGGCACCCAGCGCATCTTCGAGGACAACCGCTACACTTACGCCTTCCGCACCCAGGCCAACGCCACGCCGGAGATCCTGGCGGCGCTGCTCTACCTCCTAAAGGTCAAGCCGGACTTCAAGTCGATCGCGGTGATCAACCAGGATTATGCCTGGGGCCGCGATTCCTGGGACATCTTCCGGACCGCGATGAACACCCTGAAGCCCGGGGTGAAGATTTCGGCCGAGCTGTTCCCGCGCTTCGGCGCCACCGACTTCTCGACCGAGATCACCCGCGTGCTGGCGCTTCGCCCGGACGTGGTGCTGTCGACCTCCTGGGGCGGCGACCTCGACGCGCTGATCCGCCAGGCCTCGGACCGCAAGCTGTTCGAGCGCGCGACCTTCGTGATGCCGCTCGCCGAATCCTCGCTCCAGCGCGTCGGCAAGGCGCTGCCGGCCGGCCACATCGTCGGCGCGCGGGGCGACCACTGGTTCCTGCACCCGTCGCCGGCCGATCCGGAGCGGCTGAAGCGCTTCAACGAGAGCTACCGCGCCAAGCACAATGCCTGGCCGATCTATCCGTGCTTCCACATGGCCCAGGCCGTCTCGGCGATGAAGGCCGGGATCGAGAAGGCGGTGGCGGCGAAGAACGGCGGCTGGCCGAACGAAGCGGAACTGGCTGCCGCCTTCAAGGGCCTCGAATTCCCCTCCCCCACCGCCAGCGTGCGCATCCGCGAGGACGGCCAGGGCCTCGAGAACCAGCTGATCGGCACCACCCTGCATTCCGACAAATATCCGTTCCCGGTGCTCACCGACATGATCGTCTTCCCGGCCGAGTCCGTGACGACGCCGGTCGGCCAGAAGAGCGCCGACTGGCTGAAGACGCTGACCCCCGACATGGTGGCGAAGCTCCCGCAGGCACAGGCCTTCAAGAGCTGATGGCTTGGCTTTCGATGACTTGGCTGTCGGAGAACGGGATCCTCGTCGGGCTCGCCTTGCTCGACGGGCTGTCCTACGCCGCCGCCGTCTTCATGGTGGCGGTGGGGCTGAACCTGGTGTTCGGCGTGCTGCGGGTGCTCAACGTCGCCCATGGCAGCCTCTACGCCATCGGCGGCTACACGGCCGCGTCGATCGGGCTGTTCGCCGCCTCGCTCGGCGCGCCGCCCTGGCTCGGCCTGCCGATCCTGCTCGCCGCGGCGGTGCTGGTCGGCGTGGTGCTCGGGCCGGTGATCGAGCGGCTCTTGCTGCGCCGGATGCAGGACCGCGAGCCGGTCCTGCAGCTCCTCGTCACCTTCGCGCTGTTCATGATCCTGGAGGACCTGCAGAAGCTGGTCTGGGGCGTGCAGCCGGTGGTGTTCGATGCGCCGCTGAAATGGCTCGGCACCGTCGACGTGCCGTTCGGGCAGGACGCGATCCCGTTCACCGCCTACCAGCTCTACGTGCTGCCCGGCGTCGCCCTCGCGACGCTGGCCATCCTCGCCTACGTCCTTCGCTACACGCTCACCGGCCGGATGGTCGTGGCGGTCACGGTCGATCGCGAGGCGGCCCGGGCCATGGGCATCGACGCCGCCAAGGTGACGATGCTGACCTTCACGGTCGGCGCCGCGCTGGCGGCGCTCGGCGGCGCGCTCGCCGCCCCCACCGTGTCGCTGGTGCCGGGGGTCGGCGCCTCGACCATCGTGCTCTCCTTCGCGGTCGTGGCGACGGCGGGCCTCGGCCAGATCGAGGGGGCGGCGGTGGCGGCCCTCCTCATCGGCCTCGGCCGCTCCTTCGCGGTCTATGTCGCACCGGAATTCGAGGTGGTGGTACCCTACGCCATCATGGTGGCGGTGCTGCTGTTCCGGCCGCAAGGGCTGTTCGGCGTGGCGGAGACCCGGCGGATATGACCTGCACCCTCTTGCACGGAGGCGCCGCGCGATGACCCGCCGCTCCGAAACCCTGCTGGCGCTCGCCGGCGCCGTGCTGATCCTCGTCCTCGCCTACGCGGTGCCGTGGCTGCGCTTCGTGCTCACCATCGCGCTCGCCAAGGGGCTCGCCGTCCTCGGCATCCTGCTGTTGCTGCGGGCCGGCCAGGTCAGCTTCGGCCATGCGCTCTATCTGGCGCTCGCCGCCTATACGGTGGCGTTCGGCGCGGTTCTCGTGCCGGAGGCCCTGCTGCTGCTCCCGGCCGCCGCGCTGATCGCCGGGATCGTCGGCCTGCTGATCGGGCTCTTCGTGGTGCGCTACCGCGAGATCTTCTTCGGCATGCTGAATCTCGCGCTCAGCATGGTGTTCTACTCGGTGCTGGAGAAGTTCTACGCGCTGACCCATGGCGCCGACGGGATCCGGCTCCCGCCCGTCACGTTCCTGGGCCGGCCGCTCGCCGGGGAATCGGGCGAGTGGACGGTTCTGGGTCTGGCCCTCGTCCTGGCGCTCGCCTGCGGTGCGCTCGTGCGGGTGGCGCTCGCCTCGCCGCTCGGGGAAGCGCTCGCCGGCATCAAGACCCGCGAGACCCGGCTCGACTTCATGGGCGTGTCCCCGAAGCGCGTGCTGCTCGCCGCCTACGTCGCCTCCGCCGTGATGGCGGGCTTTGCCGGCGCGATCATCGCGCTCACCACCCGGCACGTCACCCCGGCGCTCAGTTACTGGACCACCTCGGGCGAGCTCGTCTTCATCGCGATCCTGGGCGGGGCCGGCAGCGTGCTCGGGCCGTTCCTCGGGGCGGCGGCCTACGAGCTGACCCGGGTCTATGCCGCGGCGACCTTTGCCAATGCCTGGCAGCTGGTGCTGGGCCTCGTGCTCCTCGGCGTCATCGTGTTCGCGCCGGGCGGCATCTGGGGGATGATCGCGAGACGCAGGAGGGCCGCATGACCGCGCTTCTCTCGGCAAAGGGTCTGCGCCTCGCCTTCGGCGGCCTCAAGGCGGCGGACGGGATCGACCTCGACGTCGAGGCCGGCGAGTTCCTGGCGATCATCGGCCCGAACGGTGCGGGCAAGACCACCTTCATCAACATGACGACCGGCTACCTCAAGCCGCAAGGCGGCTCGATCGCCTTCGAGGGCAAGCCGATCCTCGGCCTGTCGCCGCGGCGCATCGTCGGACTCGGGGTCGCGCGCAGCTTCCAGCTGCCGCAGCTCTTCACCGAGCATACGGTGTTGCAGAACGTGGCCTTGGCGGTCGCGTCCCGCGAGGGCGTGTGGTCGGTGCTCAACCCGCTCTTGCGCCCGCGCTTCCGCGACGAGGCGGCGGAGCTGATCGCGCGCTTCGGGCTCACCCGCATCACCGACGTGCGGGCCGACGCCCTCAACGAGGGCGCGCGCAAGCTCGTCGACATCGCCATGGCGGTGGCGCTCCGCCCCCGCCTCCTTCTGATGGACGAGCCGACGAGCGGCGTCGCGGCGGCCGAGAAGATGGCCATCGTCGAGACCCTGGTGCGGGTGCTGCGCGAGGCGGGCGTGACGGCGGTGTTCGTGGAGCACGACATGGAGGTGGTCGGGCGCTTCGCCGACCGGGTGGCGGTGTGGGGCCAGGGCAAGATCGCGGCGCTCGGGCCCCCGTCCCGGATCCTCAACGATCCGGAGGTGCAGCGCACGGTGATCGGCATCGCTCCGACGGGAGGTGCCCATGCTGCGGCTTGAGGGGGCGGCGGTCGAGATCGCGGGCGCGCCAGTGCTCCGCGGCGTCTCGCTCGATGTTCCGCCGGGCGGGCGCGTGGCGCTCATCGGCCGCAACGGCGCCGGCAAGACCACGACGCTCCGCGCCCTGATGGGGCTCCTGCCCCTCCAGGCCGGCCGGCTCGTCCTCGATGGACAGGAGGCCGGCACCATCCCGGCGCATCACCGCGCGCGGCTCGGCATCGGCTACGCGCCCGAGGAGCGCAAGCTGTTCGGCAGCTTCACGGTGCAGGACAACCTGCTGCTGCCGGCCCAGGTGCTCAAGCTCCCCAAGGCCGAGGTCTCGCGGCGGCTGGATGCCGTCTACACGCTCCTGCCGGAGCTCAAGGACTTCGCCCCCCGCAAGGCGGCGGGCCTGTCGGGCGGTCAGGGCAAGATGGTGGCGTTGGGCCGCGCCCTGATGGTCGGCACCCGGGCGGTGCTCCTCGACGAGCCGTTCCAGGGCCTCGCCCCGGCGCTCGCCCTTCGCTACGCCGAGGCCCTGGCCCGCCTGCGGGCCGCGCTCCCCGACGTCGCGATCCTCATCACCGAGAGCAGCCCGGACCTGCTGCGGGCGCTCGTCGACACCACCATCCAGATCGAGCGCGGCGAGATCTCGGCCGCCTGACGTAACCTGAGGAGTGTTTCCCATGAGGCTGAACGGCAAGGTCGCGATCGTCACCGGCGCCGGCGGCGGCTTCGGCGAGGGCATCGCCAAGCGCTATGCGGAGGAAGGCGCCAAGGTCGCGGTGCTCGACCTGCGCGGCGACGCCGCCGAGCGGGTGGCGGGTGAGATCGGCGCCTCGGCCATCGCCATCGCGGCGGATGTCGGCAGCGCGCTGGATGTCGAGGCGGCGGTGCGGCGCACCACCGAGGCCTTCGGCACGCCGCACATCCTCGTCAACAATGCCGGCACCACCCACCGCAACCAGCCGCTGATGGAGGTGGACGAGGAGGCCTTCGACCGGGTGTTCCGGGTCAACGTGAAGTCGATCTTTCACTTCGTCCGGGCGCTGGCGCCTGCGATGCGCGACAATGGCGGCGGCGTGATCCTCAATGTCGGCTCGACCGCCGGCATCCGGCCCCGTCCCGGCCTGACCTGGTACAACGCCTCGAAGGGGGCGGTGAACCTGATGTCGAAGTCGCTCGCCGTCGAGCTGGCGCCGTGGAAGATCCGCGTCAACGCGCTCTGCCCGGTGATGGGCGAGACCGGCCTGCTCGAAGCCTTCATGGGTGTGCCGGATACGCCGGAGAACCGGGCGAAGTTCGTGGCGACGATCCCGCTGGGGCGGATGTCGCGGGCGTCCGACATCGCCAACGTGGCGTTGTTCCTGGCCTCCGACGAGGCGGAGTTCATCACCGGGGTGGAGATGCCGATCGATGGGGGGCGGACGGTCTGAGAGCCTGTTTGATCGTCTGCTCGAGTCGATCTAGCGCGAACATCGCCACCTCACCTCGTCATCCTGGGGCCGCGAAGTGGAACCCGGGATCCATAACCGCTGACGGCGCAGCACGAGGCGGATGACGACCCGCCTTTTTCTTCGACGTCAGCGGCTATGGATCCCGGGTTCTCGTCTTCGACGAGCCCCAGGATGACGTTGGAGGATTTGAGACTGGGATTGCCAGTCAAGCAGGCTCTGATCGACCATCATCGGCAAAACGGTCGGTCGCGTCCCGCATCCGCGCGGCGATCTCGGGCCCGCCATGGCCCTCCGCCTCCACGATGCAGAGGCGGCTCGCCGGCCAGAGACGGTGCAACTGCCACGCCGTGGCCGCAGGTCCGCTGATGTCGCGGCGTCCATGGATCAGGACGCCCGGGATGGTGCGGAGACGGTCCATGCCGGCGAGGATCGCCTCGGGACCGTGCAGGAAGCCGTCATTGGCCCAGTAATGCGTGACCAGGGTCGCGAACACCGCGTCCCGCTCCGGATCGTCCGGCTTTTGGCCCGGAGGCAAGGACCGATCGAGGGAGACATGCATGTCTTCCCAGGCCATCCAGTCCCGCACCGCCCGCCGACGATCCGACGCGTCGTGTCCCGCGAGGCGCCGCGCATAGGCCTCGACGATGCGCTCGTCCCCGCGCCGGTCGGACGCTGCCGCGAAGGCGTACCACGCCTCCGGAAAGACGCGACCGACGGTCTCGGTGATCCAGGTGACCTCGTCTCGGCTGGTGGTTGTGACGGCGGCCAGCACGAGCGCGCTTACCCGGTCGGGATGCTGCTGCGCGTAGGCGAGCGCCAGGGTTGTGCCCCAGGAGATTCCCGTCACGAGCCAGCGTTCGATGCCGAGATGCCGCCGCACCGCCTCGATATCGGCGATCACGGCTTGGGTCGTGTTGCGGGACAGGCGGCCGAGGTTCGAGGTGGCGAGCGGCCGGCTGCGGCCGCAGCCGCGCTGGTCGATGCCGACGATGCGGTACCGGGCGCCGTCGAAGTGGCGGCGATAGCCGCCGGTCCCGAGTCCGCTGCCCGGGCCGCCATGCAGGAAGAGCGCCGGCCTGCCCTCCGGGTGGCCCGAGGTCTCCCAGTAGATCCGGTCGCCAGCCGCGAGCGTGAGCAGGCCGGATTCGGTCAGGTCCGCCATGGCCCGAAACGCTCCCTCACCGCGGCTGGCAAGTCTCGCAATAGAACGTCGACCGCCCCGACTGCATCAGCCGCCGCACCACCCCCGGCACCCCTTCGCCGTGCACCCCAGTCCCTCCCGGTCGTAGACCCGGAAGGCGTGCTGGAAGGCGCCCGCGCTGCCGTCGGTATGGACGTAGTCGCGCAGGGTCGAGCCGCCCGCCGCCACCGCCTCGGTGAGCACGTCGCGGATCACGGTGGCGAGGCGCTTGGCCTTCGCGGTCGGGCGGCCGGCGGCATCGGCGAGCGTGCCGGCCGGGGCCTCCGGATGGAGCTTGGCCCGGTGCAGGGCCTCGCAGACATAGATGTTGCCCAGCCCCGCGATCAGCCGCTGGTCGAGGAGCGCGGCCTTGAGCGGCGTGCGCTTGCCCGCAAACAGCGTGGCGATCGTCTCGCCGGAGAGCGCGTTGCCGAGCGGCTCGATGCCCATGCCGGCGAAGTGGCGGCAGGTGGCAAGCTCCGCCGACGGCACCAAGTCCATGAAGCCGAAGCGGCGGGCGTCGTTATAGACCACCCGGGCGCCGTTCGAGAGCCCGAACCGGACGTGGTCGTGCTTGGCTTGGCCCTGCGCTCCTTCGAGGTAGAAGTCGCCGGGCGAGACGGTGCGGCCGTCGGGCAGGTGGACATCGAACCGGCCGCTCATGCCGAGATGCATGATCAGCGCCTCGCCGGAGGACAATTCGGCGACGAGGTACTTGGCGCGGCGCGACAGGGCCGTGACCTCCTGCCCCTTCACCCGGGCGGCGAAGCGGGCCGGGAACGGAAAGCGGAGGTTGGGCCGGTTCAGCACGACCTCGGTGAAGCGGGCGCCGACCAGGGCGGGCTCCAGGCCGCGGCGGACGGTCTCGACTTCGGGCAGTTCGGGCATGGCATCCTGGAAGACGGGCGAAGCGCTTAAGGCCGGGAGATGGGGGGCCTGCGCCGGTTTCGCCAATGCGGCGTCGGCGAACCGTTGCGTGCAGTCGCCGGTATTTACGTGACCTTAGGTTAAATTCCGCATGTTGCTGATCGATGGCGGCGAGGTTTCGCTCCCGATCACGACCCGATGCCCCAGGCGGCGGAGTGTGCGATGCAGATTGTCCCCACCACCGGGATCGCGGCCCTGCAGATGTTGCAACGGACCGCCCTTCGCGATGATCCTACCGTGCCACCGGTGACCTCCCCGAGCCTCAAGCCGCAGGATCCGGCGAAAGACCCCTTGGCCCTCGGCCAGGGCACCGACGCGAAGGCCCGGGCCGCGGCGACCGCCGCCCTGTTCAGCGTGAACCACGTGACAGGCGAGAAGCTGCTGATGCAGCGCGTCGAGCAGCTGGGCCAGGTGCTCGGCGTCGAGCGGTCGCACTACAGGACGTTCGAGGAATTCGGCGCGGCGATCAAGGACACTATGCTCAAGCTCACCGCGAATCCGGATGACGGGGCCATGATCTCCGGAATCGCCGCGCGGATGAAGCTCGATTCCAAGACGGTCGAGGTGTTGCTGCAGCAGAAGACGCCCGACCTGCTGTTCCATCTCATCGAGCAGCATCTGGGGCTGGACAAGCTCGGCATTTCGCTCGACAGCCTCGTCACCGCCGCGCAGAACCCGGGAGGCCGCGACGCCGAGCGGATCAAGGAACTCCTCGAACAGGACAGCGGCCCGTCGAAGACTGACAAAGCCGGGCAGCCGCTCCTTCTGGTGACGAAGGACGAGGACGGGCTGTACCGCCTCGCCGCCGGGCCGGAGGCCTGAGCCGGTCCGCTGTGGGCGCGACGAAGCGCACGCCTCGAACGCGCTCCCCAAGATGGTGCTTTGCCCGCGGCTTCGCTATGCAGGCCGCCACGACAGGGGACCTCAAGGCATGGCCGGCGACGAGACCAGCACCGATTTCGGCTTCGAGCGCGTCAGGCTCGCGGAGAAGCAGGACCGCGTCAACGAGGTCTTCCGCTCGGTGGCGAAGCGCTACGACCTGATGAACGACCTGATGTCCGGGGGCCTGCACCGGGCGTGGAAGAGCGCCTTCGTGTCGACGCTTCGCCCGTCGCGCACCCGGCCGTTCCGGCTGCTGGACGTCGCCGGCGGCACCGGCGACATCGCGTTCCGCACCCTTGAGGCCGGCGGGCCCGACACCAAGGTGACGGTGCTCGACATCAACGAGGCGATGCTCGGGGTCGGCCGCGAGCGGGCGGGCCACCGGTACGGCTCGCGCATCGACTTCGTCGCCGGCAACGCCGAGTCGCTGCCGCTGCCGGCCGGCACCTTCGACGCCTACACCATCGCCTTCGGCATCCGGAACGTGCCGCGGATCGAGCTGGCGCTGGCCGAGGCCCACCGGGTGCTCAAGGTCGGCGGCCGCTTCCTGTGCCTCGAATTCTCCCATGTCGACGTGCCGGGGCTCGACAAGATCTACGAGGCCTACTCGTTCAAGGTGATCCCGCGGCTGGGCGCGATGGTGGCGGGCGACAAGGAATCCTACCAGTACCTCGTCGAGTCGATCCGCCGCTTCCCGACCCCCGGGAGCTTTTCCCGGATGATCGAGGAGGCGGGCTTCGGCCACGTCACCCACCGTCCGCTCTCGGGCGGCATCTGCGCCATCCATTCCGGCTGGAAGCTCGCGTGAGGCCTTTCCCGTGCTGAGCGTCGTCGCCCACCTCGCCCGGGGCATCCATGTCGGCTGGGTGATGGCCCGCGAGGGCGCCCTCGCCTTCGTGGACGAGGCCGCCCTGCCGCCCCACCTGCGCCTCGTCCTGCGGTTCGGCCGCAAGCTGGAACGCCCGGGCCTCGGCGCCGGCCGCCTGCCCGCGGCGCTGACCCGCCTCGGGCCGTCCTACGTCAAGTTCGGCCAGTTCCTGGCGACGAGGCCCGACATCGTCGGCATGGCGGCGGCCCGCGACCTGGAGCGCCTGCAGGACCGGGTGCCGCCCTTCCCACAGGACGTGGCGGTCGGCATCCTCGAAGCGACCCTCGGCAAGCCGGTCGCTGAGCTGTTCACCTCCTTCAGCCAGCCGATCGCCGCCGCCTCGATCGCGCAGGTCCACAAGGCGCATCTCGTCGAGGCCGACGGCACCGAGCGGGTGGTCGCGGTCAAGATCATGCGGCCGGGGGTGCGCGAGCGCTTCTCCCGCGACATCCAGGCGATGCGCTTCATGGCCCGGGTGGTCGAGGCCCTGCGCCCCGAGGCCGAGCGCCTGCGCCCGCGCGAGGTGGTGGAGACGCTCGCCCGCTCGGTCGCCATGGAGATGGATCTGCGGCTCGAAGCCGCCGCCCTCTCGGAACTGGCCGAGAACATCAAGGACGACCCCGAGTTCCGGGTGCCGCAGCCGGTCTGGGAACTGACCGGGCGCGACGTGCTGGCGAGCGAGTGGATCGACGGCATCCGCCTCAACGACCGCGCGGCGATCGTCGAGGCCGGCCACGATGTGGCGGCGCTCGGGCGGACCGTGATCCAGTCCTTCCTGCGTCACGCGATCCGGGACGGTTTCTTCCACGCCGACATGCATCCCGGAAACCTGTTCGTCGATCCGGCCGGGCGGCTGGTGGCGGTCGATTTCGGCATCATGGGCCGGCTCGGCCTGAAGGAGCGCCGCTTCCTCGCCGAAATTCTGCTGGGCTTCATCCTGCGCGACTACCGCCGGGTGGCGGAGGTACATTTCGAGGCCGGCTACGTCCCCTCGCACCATTCCGTCGACGATTTCGCGCAGGCCATCCGGGCGATCGGCGAGCCGATCCACCAGCGCCGGGCCGACGAAATCTCGATGGCGAAGGTTCTGACGCTGCTCTTCGACGTCACGGCGCTCTTCGACATGAGCACCCGCACCGAACTGGTGATGCTTCAGAAGACCATGGTGGTGGTCGAGGGCGTCGCCCGCTCCCTCGATCCGCGCCTCGACATGTGGACCACCGCCGAGCCGGTGGTGCGCGCCTGGCTGACCCGCAACCTCGGCCCGATCGGCCGCGCCGACCAGGCCCGCCGCGCGGTGCTGACGCTCGCCGACGTGGTCGCCGACGTGCCCGACCTCGCCCAGCGGGTAAAGCGCGTGCTGGTGCGCCTCGACGAGGAGGGCTTGCGCGAGGTGACGCGCGTCGAGCGGCGCATCCGGATCGAGACCAAGCGGATGGTGTGGTCGACCCTGGCTCTGTGGGCGATCGCCGGGTCGCTGCTGGCGATCGCGTTGCGGTAAGAGCGAGTCATCGACAATCTCCCCGAGATCGTAGCGCTCCCGTCTGTCCAACGCTCCGCGTCATTCCGGGGCCGCGGCAGCGGAGCCCGGAATCCAGACACTCAGTTTGTTCAGGAAGAGGCGGAGAGCGTTTCGCTTCATTCTCAACCATCCGCGGTTCTGGATCCCGGGCTCCGCTGCCGCGGCCCCGGGATGACGCAGAGGGTGTGACGAGTGGTCGTGACACGAGATCGATCGCCGTTCTGTCCCCTCGCAGGCATCTTCCCGGCTTGCGTCCCTCCGCCCCACCGCTTTTGATGGGCCCCACGGCGCCACGATCCGCTCACCCAGAAGCGGAAGGCGCCCGGGAGAACGCCCATGCTCACCCCTCTTCGCGCCGCGCTCCTCGCTGCCGCATCGCTCTGCGCGCTTGCCGCCCCGGCTCGTGCCGCCGAACCGCGCCTCTCCGACGGCAAGGTCAAGCTCGCCGTCCTCAACGACATGTCGAGCGTCTACGCAGATTCCACCGGCCGCGGCTCGGTGATCGCCGCCGAGATGGCGGTGAAGGATTTCGGCGGCACCCTCGACGGCAAGCCGGTCGAGGTCGTCTTCGCCGACCATCAGAACAAGCCGGATGTCGGCTCCAACATCGCCCGGCAATGGTACGACCGGGACGGCGTCGACGTGATCCTCGACGTGCCGACCTCCTCGGTGGCGCTCGCCGTCCAGCAGATCGCCAAGGACAAGGGCAAGGTGCTGATCGTCTCGGGCGGCGGCACCTCGGACCTCACCGGCGTCCAATGCTCGCCGACCGGCATCCACTGGACCTACGACACCTACGCGCTCTCCCACGTCTCCGGCAGCGCCGCGGTGAAGAAGGGGCTCGACAGCTGGGCTTTCGTCACCGCCGACTACGCCTTCGGCCACGCGCTGGAGCGCGACGCCATCGCGGAGGTGAAGCGGTCGGGCGGCAAGGTGCTGTCGACGGTCCGGGCGCCCTTCGCCACCGCCGATTTCTCGTCCTTCCTGCTCCAGGCGCAAGGGTCGGGTGCCAAGCTCATCGCCTTCGCCAATGCCGGCGGCGACACCGTCAACGCGATCAAGCAGGCGCATGAATTCGGCATCGTCCAGGGCGGCCAGACCCTGCTGGCTCTGCTGATCAACATCGACGACGTGCACAGCCTCGGGATCGAGGTGGCGCAGAACCTGTTGCTCACCACCGCCTTCTACTGGGACCGCACGCCGGAGACCCGCGCCTTCGCCGCCCGCTTCAAGGAGAAGGCCGGGCTGATGCCGACGATGCACCAGGCCGGCGTCTATTCCTCGGTGCTG
This sequence comes from Methylobacterium aquaticum, assembly GCF_016804325.1. NCBI lineage: Bacteria > Pseudomonadati > Pseudomonadota > Alphaproteobacteria > Hyphomicrobiales > Methylobacteriaceae > Methylobacterium > Methylobacterium aquaticum. The sequence continues at coordinate 5,766,619 of NZ_CP043627.1, read as the reverse complement.
CACTACCTGAAGGCGGTGCAGGCGGCGGGCACCGACGATGCCAAGACCGTGGTCGCCAAGATGCGCGAGACCCCGGTCAACGACATGTTCGCGACGAACGGCCGGATCCGCGAGGACGGCCGCATGGTCCACGACATGTACCTGATGCAGGTGAAGACCCCGAAGGAATCGACGGGCGAATGGGACCTCTACAAGCTCGTCGCCACCGTGCCGGGCGACGAGGCGTTCCGGCCGCTCGCCGAGGGCGGCTGCCCGCTGGTGAAGGCGGCCGCCAAATGAGACGTCAGCGCTGCATGTTGCGCAGGCGGCAATAGCCGCCCATGTCCTGGTAGCCCGCCGGGCAGCGCCGCACGCAGGCGCCGGCCGCGAATTTCAGCGGCGGCCGGCAGACCTGGCCCCGGCCGAGCTGCCGGCGCTGGTACTGGTAGTCCTGCGCCGGTCCGGCCGTGGCGGGCGTGAGCGGCAAGACGCTGGCGGCGACGAACAGGGCGGCACAGGTCAGGCGGGCGAGCATGGTGGGAAACTCCGGCGCGAGGCGCGGGGGTAACCGCCTCATGGGCCGGAAGTTCGGGTTCCTCGCGGGACGTGCTCGCCCCTACCCCTCCACCACCAGTTCCACCCGGTCCGCCGCGAACAGGCTGCACGTCGCCTGGATCGGCAGGCCGGCCGCATCGACATTGACGCTGGTGAGCAGGATCAGCACCCGGCCGGGCGCGAGATCGAGGCGGGCGGCCTCGTCGGCGGCGGCCGGGCGGGCGTGGATGCGGGTCGACAGGCGGGTGTAGTCGGCGATGCCGAACTCGGCATAGGCGCGGGTGAGCGAGCCCAGGGCCTGATAGGCCGCCGCGAAGCCCGTGAAGCGCGGCAGCGGCAGGCAGGTGCGGGCGGTGGAGAGCGGCGTGCCGTCGGCGCGGTGGATCGTCAGCAGTTCGAGCATCGGATCCCCGGGGGCGATGCGCAGCATCTCCGCGGTGGCGGGATCGGCCGGCACGGTCTCTGCGGTGATCAGGTCGCCCCAGGCCTCGCGGCCGGCCCGGCTCACGATCTCGGAGAAGCGGGTGCGCCGGCCGATCGGGTAGGCGAGCCGCGGCGTCTCCACGAAGGTGCCGCGCCCCTGCGTCGCCCGCACCAGCCCGCGTTCGGCGAGCGCCGCCAGCGCCCGGCGCACGGTGTGGCGGTTGACCCCGTACCGTGCCGCCAGCGCCGCTTCCGTCGGCAGCTGCGCGCCGGCAGCCAGGCGCCCGGCTTCGATGTCGGCCGCCAGGCCGTCCGCGATCTGGCGCCACGCCGCCAGGCCCTCGCCCCGTGCCAGCACCGTCACCGGACCGTCGCCCCTCGCATCCATACCGTCATCCAAACTTCATTTGCTCCCGGATCGTCGGTTGTCTATACCATTAGACAATCGAGATGCCAGCGGACCTCGCGATGCCCGATCCTAACCCGGCCCCCCGCCGGCCCGAAACGCCCGAACTCGCGGCTCGCCGCGCCGTGATGGCTTTGTGCGGTCAGGCCCGCTCCGAGGAACTGCGCCGGGCGCTGACGCAGCTCGGCGCCACCGACACCGTCGAAGACCTGCGCCCGCCGGAGACCGGCTTGGTGATGACCCGCGGCCGCATCGGCGGCGACGGGCGGCCGTTCAACCTCGGCGAGGCGACGGTGACCCGGGCGGCGGTGCGCCTCCCCGGCGGCGAGACCGGCTTCGCCTACCAGCTCGGCCGCGACCGCGCGAAGGCGCGGCTCGCCGCGACCCTCGACGCGCTGTGGCAGGTCCCGGCGCGGCGTGCGGCGGTCGAGGCGGCGCTGAGGCCGGTCGCCCTGCGCCGGGACGAGGAGCGCGCGGCGGAGGCGCGCCGGATCGCGGCGACGCGGGTGAATTTCTTCACCATGGCCCGGGGAGAGGATTGATGGCGAGAGGATCGATGCTCGCCCGCGGCTTTGCCGACCCCGTCCACGACGCCCAGGGCGTCTTCCGCGCCGTCATGGATGCGCTGGCGCGTCCCGGCACGATCCAGGCCCTTGCCACGGAACTCGCGCCGCCCGCGCCGCTGGCGCCCGAGCTCGCCGCCATCGCCCTGGCGCTCGGCGATGCCGATGCGCCGTTCTGGCTCGATGCGGCTCTCGCGCGAAACCCGGCGGTGGCGGAGTTCCTGCGCTTCCATACCGGCGCGCGGATCACCCAAGACCCGATGGAGGCGGCGTTCGCGCTGGTCTCGGATGCCGCCGCCTGCCCGGATTTCGGGACCTTCGCGCGAGGAACGCCGGCCTATCCCGACCGCTCCACGACCCTGGTGCTGGCGGTTGCCGCCCTGTCGAACGAAGGCTGGCACCTCGACGGGCCGGGAATCCGGGGGAGCGCCCGCCTGTCGGCCTCGCCGCTCCCGGCGGACATCCTTCCCCGTCTCGCCCGCAACCATGCCGGCTTCCCGCAAGGAGTCGACCTGATCCTGGCAGCCCCCGGCCGCATCGCCGCGCTGCCGCGCTCCACCCGCGTCCAGGAGGGCTGAGCATGTACGTGGCCGTGAAGGGCGGCGAGGCCGCCATCGCCAACGCGCACCGGCTGCTGGCCGAGACCCGCCGGGGCGACGCGAGCGTGCCCGAGCTCTCGGTGGCGCAGATCCGCGAGCAGATGGCGCTCCTCGTCGACCGGGTGATGACCGAGGGCTCGCTGCACGATCCCGACCTCGCCGCGCTCGCCCTCAAGCAGGCCCGCGGCGACCTGATCGAGGCGGTGTTCCTGGTGCGGGCCTACCGCACCACCCTGCCCCGCTTCGGCGCCTCCGAGCCGGTCGAGACCGGCGCGATGACCCTCCGTCGTCGCATCTCCGCCACCTACAAGGACCTGCCCGGCGGCCAGGTGCTCGGGCCGACCTTCGACTACACCCACCGGCTGATCGACTTCGCGCTCGCCGCCGAGGGCGAGGCACCGCCCGCCGAACAGGCCGAGCCGCTGCCGGATGCCGCCCACGCCCCGCGGGTCACAGACCTCTTAGGGAACGACGGGCTGATCGAGCGCTGCGCCCCCGACGACGGCGCACCCCCGGGCGACCTCACCCGCGAGCCCCTCGACTTTCCGGCCGACCGGGCGCTCCGCCTCCAGGCGCTGGCGCGGGGCGACGAGGGCTTCGTGCTGGCGCTCGGCTACTCGACCCAGCGCGGCTACGGCCGCACCCACCCCTTCGTCGGCGAGATCCGGGTCGGCACGGTGGCGGTCGAGTTCGTGCCGGAGGAGCTGGGTTTCGCGGTGCCGCTCGGCGAAGTCGCCCTCACCGAGTGCCAGATGGTCAACCAGTTCCACGGCAGCGCCGAGGTGCCGCCGCAATTCACCCGCGGCTACGGCCTCGCCTTCGGGCAGAGCGAGCGCAAGGCGATGGCGATGGCCCTCGTCGACCGCGCGCTCCGGGCCGAGGAACTGGGCGAGCCGGTCGGCGCCCCGGCACAGGACCAGGAATTCGTGCTGGCCCATTGCGACGCGCTCCAGGCGACCGGCTTCGTCGAGCACCTGAAGCTGCCCCACTACGTCGATTTCCAGGCCGAGCTGGAGCTGGTGCGGCGGCTTCGCACCGAACATGCCGCGCGGCACGAAGCCCCCGCGATGAAGGAGGCCGCCGAATGAGCGCCGAGACCGGCTACAACTTCGCCTATCTCGACGAGGGCACCAAGCGGATGATCCGCCGGGCGATCCTCAAGGCGATCGCGATCCCCGGCTACCAAGTGCCCTTCGCCTCGCGCGAGATGCCGATGCCCTATGGCTGGGGCACCGGCGGCGTGCAGGTGACGGCCGCGATCCTCGGCCGGAGCGACGTGCTCAAGGTCATCGACCAGGGCTCGGACGACACCACCAACGCGGTCTCGATCCGCGCCTTCTTCGCCCGCACGAGCAATGTCGCGGTCACCACCCGCACCCGGGACGCAACCGTGATCCAGACCCGCCACCGCATCCCGGAGGCGCCGCTGCACGAGGGCCAGGTGCTGGTCTACCAGGTGCCGATCCCCGAGCCTCTGCGCTTCCTCGAGCCGCGGGAGACCGAGACGCGCCAGCTCCACGCCCTGGCCGAATACGGGCTGATGCACGTCAAGCTCTACGAGGACATCGCCCGCCACGGCCACATCGCCACCACCTACGCCTATCCGGTCGAGGTGGCGGGCCGCTACGTCATGGACCCCTCGCCGACACCGAAATTCGACAACCCGAAGATGGACGATTGCCCGGCGCTCCAGCTCTTCGGCGCCGGCCGCGAGAAGCGGATCTACGCCGTGCCGCCCCATACGCGGGTGAGGAGCCTCGATTTCGAGGACCATCCGTTCCGGGTCCAGAGCTTCGACCGTCCTTGTGCATTGTGCGGCGCCGAGGGTGTCTACCTGGATGAGGTGCTGCTCGACGATGCCGGCGGGCGGATGTTCGTCTGCTCGGATACCGACCATTGCGAGGAGCGCCGGGCAGACGGTCATGCCGGCACCGGCGGCATGGAGGCGGCGCATGCCTGACCCGACCATCCGCCGCGCCGGCAAGCCCGACCTGCCGGCCGTGCTCGGCCTCTATGCCGAATTGAACGCCGGCCGGGTCGCGACCCTGGACCAGGCCGAGGCGCTGCTGGCGCGCCTCGACGCTTACCCCGATTACGGGCTCTACGTCGCGGAGGTCGAGGGGCGGATCGTCGGCACCTTCTGCCTCGTCATCCTCGACAACATCGCCCATTGGGGCATGCCGTCGGCCCTCGTCGAGAGCGTCGTCGTGAGCGCCACGGAGCGCGGCACCGGCCTCGGCCGGATCATGATGCGGGAGGCCGGCCGTATGGCCGGCGAGAAGGGCTGCTACAAGGTCGCCCTGTCCTCGAACGTCGACGCGAAGCCCGCGCACCGCTTCTACGAGAGCCTCGGCTTCGAGCGATACGGCTACAGCTTCCGGTTGGATCCGCCCTTTACGACCGGTAACGGGCCGTCCGCGGACGGAGAAGCCGTGGGTTCCCTCTCCCCGCCCGCGGCCGGGCTGCCCGGGGAAACGAGAAGGCGCGGGTTTTCCCCTCCCCCTCTGCGGGGGAGGGTGGCCTACGAAGTAGGCCGGGAGAGGGGCAGCGCGACGCTACTCCAGGTGGCGCCCTTCACGAAGCGCGCGACTTCTCCGGAAGCGGCGTCCCCTCTCCCGGCTCGCTCCGCTCGCCACCCTCCCCCGCAGAGGGGGGAGGGGAAAACCTGCGCCTCTCCTTGATCCCAACCAGCCTCGTGACCGACACGGAGGAGACCGCATGAGCGCCCCGCTGCTCCAGGCCCGCGGCCTGACCAGGCATTACGGCGCCCGCACGGCTTGCGCCGACGTGTCGTTCGATCTCGATCCCGGCGAGGTGCTGGCGATCGTCGGCGAATCCGGCTCCGGCAAGTCGACGCTGCTGTCGCTGATCGCCACCGAGCTCAGCCCCGATTCCGGCAGCGTCTCCTACCGGATGCGCGACGGGGTGATGCGCGACCTCGCGACCTTGAGCGAGGCCGAGCGCCGTGCCCTGATGCGGACCGATTGGGGCTTCGTGCGCCAGGACGCGGCCAAGGGCCTGCGCATGGCGGTCTCGGCCGGCGGCAATGTCGGCGAGCGGCTGATGGGCGCGGGTGCCCGCCATTACGGCACCATCCGCGGCACGGCGCTCGAGTGGCTGGACAAGGTCGAGATCGCCGCCGACCGGATCGACGACCCGCCGACGCGGTTCTCCGGCGGCATGCGCCAGCGGCTCCAGATCGCCCGCAACCTCGTCACCGGCCCGCGGCTGGTGCTGATGGACGAGCCGACCTCGGGGTTGGATGTGTCGGTCCAGGCCCGCCTCCTCGACCTGATCCGCGGCCTCGTCGCGGAACTGGGGCTCGCCGTCGTCATCGTCACCCACGACCTCGCGGTGGCCCGGCTCCTGTCGCACCGGGTGATGGTGATGCGCGCCGGCCGGGTGATCGAGACCGGCCTGACCGATCAGGTGCTCGACGATCCCCGTGAGCCCTACACCCAGCTCCTCGTCTCCTCGGTGCTCGCCGCATGAATCCCGCTCAAGATTCCCCGGCCCTCGAATTCCGCGACGTCGCCAAGACCTTCACCCTGCACCTGCGCGGCGGCGTGCAACTGCCGGTGATGGGCGGCGCCGATCTCGCCGTGCATCCGGGCGAATGCGTGGTGCTCGGCGGGCCATCGGGGGCGGGCAAGTCCTCGCTCCTCAAGATGGCCTACGGCAATTACCGCTGCGACCGCGGACGGATCCTGGTCCGCGACGGTGAAACCGTGATCGACGTGGCCTCGGCCTCGCCCCGCGAGGTGCTGGCCCTGCGCCGCCGCACCATCTCCTACGTGTCGCAGTTCCTGCGGGTGATCCCGCGGGTCGGCGCCCGCGAGGTGGTGGCCGCCGCCGGCCGCGAGGGCGGCCTGCCCGCCGACATCGCGCTCGCCCGCGCCGAGGAACTGCTCTCCCGCCTCAACCTGCCGGAGCGCCTGTGGGACCTGCCGCCCGCGACCTTCTCGGGCGGCGAGCAGCAGCGGGTCAACATCGCCCGCGGGCTGATCGCCGAGCGGCCGATCCTGCTCCTCGACGAGCCGACCGCCTCCCTCGACGCGCAGAACCGCGCCGTGGTGGTCGATCTGATCCGCGCCCGCCAGGCCGCCGGCGCGGCGTTGCTCGGCATCTTCCACGACACCGACGTCCGCGAGGCGGTGGCGACCCGGGTGGTCGACGTCACCGCCTTCGCGCAGAAACGTGCCGCATAAGAAGGGGACCTCCATGCAAGACCGGATCCTCGAGAACGCCACCCTGGTGCTGCCCGACCGGGTGCAGCACGGCTGGCTCGCCATGGTCGACGGCCGCATCGCCGAGATCGGCGAGGGCCGGGCGCCGGAACGCGGCCTCGACCTCCAGGGCGACCACCTGATCCCGGGCCTCGTCGAGCTCCATACCGACCACCTCGAGAGCCACTACGCGCCCCGCCCCAAGGTGCGCTGGCACCCGCTCGGCGCCGTGCTCGCCTACGATGCGCAGATCGCCGCCTCCGGCATCACCACGGTGTTCGATTCGCTGCGCGCCGGCAGCGACCCGGACGGCAGCGGCTTGGGGCCCGAGCTGATGCAGCTCGCCGGCGCGATCGAGACCGCCAAGGGCGCCGACCTGTTCCGCGCCGAGCACCTGACGCACCTGCGCTGCGAGATCCCCTCCGCCGACCTCCTCGACACGGTGCGGGACTTCACCGCGCTCTACCCCGTCGGGCTGATCTCGCTGATGGACCACACCCCCGGCCAGCGCCAGTTCCGCGACATCGAGAAATATTACACCTACGCCACCCGCGGCGGCCGCTCGATCGTCGAGATCCAGGCCAACACCGCGCTCAAGATCCGCGACGGCCAGGCCTTCAACGCGGTCAACCGCCCGGCCCTGGTGGCGCTGGCCCGGGAGCGCGGCATCGCGCTCGCCAGCCACGACGACACCACGCTCGCCGACGTCGCCATGGCGAGGAACGAGGGCGTGCGGCTGGCCGAATTCCCCACCACCCTGGAGGCGGCGCAGGCCGCGCACGACGCCGGCATCACCGTGATGATGGGGGCGCCGAACCTGATCCGGGGCGGCTCGCATTCCGGCAACGTCGCGGCCGAGGACCTGGCCCGGGACGGCCTCCTCGACGTGCTCTCCTCCGATTACGTGCCGGCGAGCCTCCTGATGGCGGCGTTCGGCCTGCCCGAGCGGGTCCCCTCGATCACCCTGCCGGAGGCGGTCGCCACCGTCACCGCCAACCCGGCCCGGGCCACCGGTCTCGACGACCGCGGGCGCATCGCCCCGGCGTTGCGGGCCGACCTCGTGCGGGTGCGCCTCGCCGAGGGCGTGCCGGTGGTGCGCCAGGTCTGGCGCCAGGGACGGCGGGTGGCGTGATGGCGGATGGCGGCTTCGTCCTCGTCGTCGGCCCGAGCGGAGCCGGCAAGGACACGCTCCTGCGGCTCGCGCGCGAGGCGCTCGCGGGAGAGCCCCGCTACGTCTTCCCGCGCCGCCTCGTCACCCGGCCGCCCTCCGCCCACGAGGACAACCTGCCGATCGACGAGGCGGATTTTTCCGCGGGCGAGGCGGAGGGCCGCTTCGCCCTGTCCTGGCGCGCCCACAACCTCGGCTACGCGCTGCCGGCGGAGACGGTCGCGCTCGCGCGCGACGGGCATGTCGTCGTCTGCAACGTCTCGCGCCGGGTGGTGGGCGAGGCCCGCCGGCGCCTGCCCGGCGTCACCGTGATCGAGGTCACCGCGCCGCCCGAGGTGCTGGCCGCCCGCCTCGCCGCCCGCGGCCGGCGGGAGGACGGCGACCTCGGCGCGCGGCTCTCCCGCTCGGCATCGGTCATCGCCGACCTCGTGGTGATGAATGACGGCCCGCCGGAGGACGGGGCGGCCCGGCTCCTCGCCCATCTGCGGGCGCGCTGACGGCGTTCGTGTCGCTGCGTCAGGCGTCCGGACCACGATGAACGGCCCCGGCGGCCGCGCTTTGCGAAACTTTCGGCCCTCGTTCATGATTTCCGTATCGGGCCCCCCTATGTGGCGGACCGAACGGGAGACCAGGACCACCGTGATGAGCGAACCGCGCGAGACCGAGCTGAAGCTGGATGTCGAGGCCTCCGACCTCGCCCGCCTGCGGGAGCACCCGCTGCTCGCCGGAGACTGGACCGAGACCGAGTTGACCTCGGTCTATTACGACACGCCGGACGGCTCCTTGCGCGAGGCCGGCTACACCCTGCGGGTGCGCCAGGACGGCGACCGCCACATCCAGACCGTGAAGGCCCGGGGCGGCGGCGGGGCCGGCCTGTTCGACCGGTCGGAATGGGAGAGCGACATCGCCGGGCCGACGCCCGAGCCTGCCGCCCTCGCCGGCACGCCCGTCGCCAAGCTCCTCGACGGCGCGACGGATCTGAACCCGCTCTATTCCTCCACGGTGACCCGGAGCATGCGCCGCCTCGCCGATACCGGGCCGGCCGGCAGCCGCATCGAGGTCGCCCTCGACCGCGGCCGGATCTGGGCGCCGGACGACCGCGTCTCGCCGATCAGCGAGATCGAGTTCGAGTTGACCGGCGGCGTGCCCTCGGCCCTGTTCGATCTCGCCCGCACGATCGGGGCCGACGTGCCCCTGCGCCTCGGCGTGCTGAGCAAGTTCGAGCGCGGCGACGCCCTGATCAAGGGCCGCCTCAACCGGGCCGTGAAGGCCGAGCCGGTGCCCCTCGATACCGGGATGACGGCCGCCGACGCGTTCAAGGCCGTGGCCTTCGCCTGCCTGCGCCAGATGCGCCTCAACGAGACCGTGCTGCTCGCCCGCCGCGACGTCGAGGCCCTGCACCAGCTGCGGGTGTCGTTGCGCCGCCTGCGCTCGGCCTTCTCGCTGTTCGGCAGCGTGGTCGAGGACCGGCGGATGCCGGGGATCAAGGCGGAGCTGAAGCGCCTGAGCGAGCCCTTCGGCCACGCCCGCAACCTCGACGTCTATCTCGGCAAGACCCTGCCGCTGGAGCGCGAGCGCCGGCCGGACGAGACCGGCCTCCTGATCCTGGAGCGCCACCTCGAGACCGAGCGCGCGACGGCGCACGACGCGGTGCGGGCGGTGCTGGAGAGCCGCGAGTGGCGCGACCTCCTCCTCGACCTCGTCGCCTGGATCGAGGCCGGCCCCTGGCTCGGCCCCGACAACCCGAATGCCGACCGGCGCGACGGCCCGGCCCGGGCCTTCGCCACCGAGGAGCTGGAGCGCCGCCGCCGCCAGGTGAAGAAGCGCGGGCGCCACCTCGCCGATCTCGATCCCGAGGCACGCCACCGGGTGCGGATCGCCGCCAAGAAGCTGCGCTACGGCGCCGAGTTCTTCGCCGCCCTCTACGACGGCAAGAAGGCCGCCAAGCGCCACAAGGTCTTCGTCGAGGCCCTGGCCGACCTCCAGGACCATCTCGGCGACCTCAACGACATCGCCACCGCCCACACGCTGGCGGCCGAGCTCGCCAAGGGCGCGCCGGAGGGCGCGGTGTTCGCGGCGGGCATGGCCACCGCCGATACCGAGGCGCGGACCGGGCACCTGCTCGCCGAAGCCGACAAGGCGCATCGCGCCCTGATCGACGTGCGCCCGTTCTGGCGCTGATGTCCGGCTCCCGCGCCTGTCCGGCTCAGGCGCGGGACATCAGGACCGGGGCATCAGAGCGTACAGCGTGATCGCCGCGGCGTTCGAGACGTTGATGCTCTGGATCGCCCCGCGGAACGGGATGCGGGCCATCACGTCGCAGCATTCGCGGGTGCGCTGGCGCAGGCCCTTGCCCTCGGCCCCGAGCACCACGACGAGCGGCGTCTTCGGCCCGACGGCATCGAGGGTCTCGGGCGCCTCCGAATCGAGCCCGACCCGGGTGAAGCCGCGCTCGCCGAGCTCGATCAGGGCTTCGGCGAGGTTGCGCACCACCACGAACGGCACGTGCTCGAGCCCGCCCGAGGCGGATTTGGCGAGCACGCCGGTGACCGTCGGCGAGTGCCGGGCGGTGGTGACGATGGCGGTGACCCGAACGCCGCCGCCGTGCGCACGATCGCCCCGACATTGTGCGGATCGGTGATCTGGTCGAGGGCGAGCAGCACCGCGTCGTCGGGCAGCGCGTCGAAGGCCGGGCCCTCCAGCGGCTCGGCCTCGAGATAGAGACCCTGATGCACCGGTTCCGGCCCGAGCAGCCCGGTGATGGTGCCCGGCTTGACGATCTCCGGCGCGATGCGCAGCTCGCCGACCTCCTCGGCGAGGCGCACCGCCGCGTTCTCGGTGGCAAGCAGCTTGATGAACTGCCGGTTCGGGTTGCGCAGGGCCTCCGAGACCGGATGCCAGCCATACAGCACCGCCGGCCCGTCATCGTCGCCGCCGGGCTTCCAGCCTGACCCGCCTCTGCCGGGCCCGCCCTTGCCGGGACCGCCTCGACCCGGGCCGCCCTTGCCGGCCCAGCCCTGGCCCTGCCCGCCCTTCCAACCGCCCCCGCGCGGCGTCTGCCTCGTCGTCATCCGTCGTCCCGCCCGCGTTCAAGGCCAACCCGGCGCCGACAAGACCGAGCCATCGGTGTCCGTCAAGCCCATCAATCCTGTTGCCCTCCCGAAAGAACCCCACTATAGCTCCCCTCGCCCCGCTTGAGCGCCCTTCGTCTAGCGGTCTAGGACGTCGCCCTTTCACGGCGAAAACACGGGTTCGAGTCCCGTAGGGCGCGCCACCAAAATCCGGCAATCCGCCGATTCTGCGTGGTGCGTTGCCAAGCGCTTGGCCATATAACCGCCTCACAATGATGCGGAGCCGTATGATGTACGCCCGGCCTGTGCGGGCTGATCCGGCACCTCCAACGCGAAGCCGCTGCCAGCCGCCGCGAGGCGCGTGGCAGTCCGCTGCCGCGGGGCTCCGGCCTTACAGGCCGTGTGCCCTTCGTCTCTCTCCAGCAGTACCATGGGCCGGTCTCCGAGCGCTCGAACGCCTCGCCGGAGATGCGCGGCCCGGGGTTGGCGGGAGCAGGATCAAGGTGTCGTGCCCGACGCCTCATGTCGGCGGTTCCCGAACGGCGCGATCGTCGACGTCTCGCAGGGTCTCGGTGGCGGGGCCTGGGCGGGGACAGCGCCGCGCCCGCGTCGTGACGCCCCCTAGATCCCCGAAGACGGCCGCGCGGGATCCGACTTGGCCGCACCGGCGGGCGAACCGTTCGGGGTCCAAGGCCGCGGCGATGCGCCTGGCCTCGGTCCCTCGGCGGAATGCGGCGTTCAGAACCGCGCCGTCAGGAAAACCCGCACGTTCCGCCCCGGCAGGACGATCTCGTCCTTCTTGAACGAGGCCGAGTTGCGGATCACGTCGTTGAGCAGGTTCGTGCCCTGCACGCCGAGCGTCACCTCGCTCCAGCCGGTCGTCGCGAGGTCGAAGGCCTTGGTGTAGCTGACCTCCGCCCGCAGGTTGTCGTAGCCGGGCGTGCGCGTCTCGTAGGGCGCGGTCTCGGTATGGGCGAAGGCGTGGAGCAGGTTCATCCGCGCGTACCAGCCGTCGGCCCTGACGAACACACCGCCGCCGACCCGGTGCGGCGGGATGCGCGGCACGTAGGTGCCGTCGTCGAAGGTCGCGCGCACGAAGTCGTACTGCGCCTCGATGCCGGCAAAGCCGTTGCCGATCGGCAGGAGATCGAGCTGCGAGCCGATCTCGGCACCCGCGAAGGTCGCGTTCTGCTGCGAGTACACGATCTGGGCCAGCTCGTCGTCGCTGCCGCAGCTGCCGAAGTCGTCGCCGCAGCGCAAGCCGGTCAGGCGCTTGTAGATGAAGCCGGTATAGCGGGTGTAGTAGCCGGTGGCATCGAGGCGGAACGGGCCGACGGCGCGGCGGATGCTGGCCTCGATGGTGCGGGCGCGCTCCTTCTTCAGGTTCGGGTCGCCGATCTCGAAGGTTTCGGTCGCGTCGTGCGGTCCGCGGGAATAGAGCTCGAAGGCCGACGGCGCCCGCTCGACATATTGCCCGGTCAGGCTGGCGACGAAGCCGTCGGGCAGGTCTTGGAGGATGCCGAAGCTCGCGCTCTTCGGGGCGAAGTGCCGGCGGCGGCCATAGGAGAGCGGGTCCTCGCCGTCGACCGGGATGTAGTCGCCGGGAAACAAAGTCGCGGTGCCGGTGGAGCGGGCGCCCTCCATCCGGCCCGCCGCCTGGAGCCGCAGGCCGCGCTCCAGCGCCAACTCCTCGAACAGGTAGACGGCGTTGCTGCGCGAATCGGTCGGCGCCAGGAGGCCGCCGGCCTCGCCCGAGGTGCCGATCAGCCGCCGGTCGGTCTGGAGGCCGAGCGCGCCGGTGAGCGTGCCCAGCGGCGTGACGACCGGCACGTGCTGGATCTCGAGCCGTCCTTCCGCCTGACGGTTCTTGAAGGTGGCCTGGATGCCGTCGATCCCGTCGCCGCCGATGCCGATCTCGTTGTGGCGGTAGGTCGAGCCGCCGAGCCAGAACCGGATCGCCTCCACCGGCCCCTCGAGCGGGCGGTACTCGCCCTTGGCCTGGAGCCGGTCCTGGGTCGGGTCGAGGCGGGTGCGGCTGTCGGCGGCCTCGCCGCCCGGGATCTGGTAGAGCGCGTCGTAGTGGCTGAACGACAGGCCGACGAAGCCGCGGTCGAACAGGTACGACATCCCGACCGCGCCGCCCTGGGATTCGTTCGCCGAGTTGCGCTGGATGCCGAGCGGCGTGTCGTAGCTGTCGGCGGCGGTCTTGAAGCCGTCGGCGTGGAAGGCGACCGATGGACCGGCGGCATCGATCGTCGCGGCGCCGTTGCGGCCGTTATCGACGGACGAGTATCCCGTCGTCACCCGCCCGGCAAAGCCGTTCGGCGGAGGGAGCGTCGGGATGCGGTTGTCCTCCACCGAGACCACGCCGCCGATCGCCTGGCTGCCGTAGCGGAGCGATGCCGGACCGCGGATCACCTCGATGCGGTTGGCGACGAGGGGGTTGATCGGCACGGCGTGGTCCTCGCCGAGATCCGAAACGTCCTGGACGCCGATGCCGTTCTCCTGGATCCGCACCCGGCCGGTATCGAGGCCGCGGATGATCGGCCGGCTCGCGCCGCCCGGCGCGTAGGTGGTGGCGGAGAGGCCGGGCCGGTCGAACAGGGCGTCGCCCAGGGTGCGGGGCTGCTGGCGCGCGATCTCGCCTTGCGTCACGACCGTGACCGGCGAGAAGGTGGTGGTGACGACCGGCAGCACCCCGACCGGGAAGGTGCCCCCCGCCCCCGCCCCGCCGGCGGGCGCCGCGGCGATGGGGCTCGGCGAGGCGACGTCGATCGTATCGAGGGCGATGTCCTCGGCCCGGGCCGCCGGGCTGGCAAGGGTGAAGGCCGCCGCCAGCAGCACCGGGCCCGCCCCGAACGATCCGACCTTGCTCATCCTCGCCCCCGCAAACGCTATAACATTGCATTCGCGCGACGAGGGACGGGCTGGCAAGGGGGCAGCCGGCGCGCCCCGCACGAGGCGCGCCAAGCGTAACGTTATTACAACATGGGGGAGTATCCGCGCGCCGCGCGGTCCCGCCTCCTCAGCGCCCGGCCAGGTCCCGCCGCAGGGTCGGCAGCCCGATCCCGGCGGCATCGAAGCCGCCATCGACCGCGAGCGTCTGGCCGGTGACGTAGCTCGCCCGCGGGCCGCACAGGTAGACGATGGCGTCGGCGATCTCGCGCTCCAGGCCGTAGCGGTTGAGCGGCACGGCGTCGTGGTAGTCGGCGCGGATGGCGGGGCTGTGGACCTCCTTGGCCATGGCGGTGTCGACCGGGCCCGGCGCCACGGCGTTGACCCGGATGTTCAGGTGGGCAAGCTCCACCGCCTGCTGCTTCGTCAGGTGCTTGAGCGCGGCCTTGCTGGTGCCGTAGGCGACCCGCAGGGTCGAGGCGCGCTGCCCCGAGATCGACGTGATGTTGACGATGGCGCCGCCGCCGCCCCGGGCCATCACCGGGGCCGCCGCCTGCACGCACAGGAACGGGCCGGTGAGGTTGACGGCGAGCACCCGGGCCCACTCGGCGGGGCTGGTCTCGAGGAGCGGCTTGAACACCGCGGTGCCGGCATTGTTGACCAGCGCATCGAGCCGGCCGAAACGGGCCTCGATGGCGGCGACCGCCTGCGCCACGGCATCCGCGTCGGCGACGTCGGCGGTCAGCGCCAGGGTGTGGTCGGGCCGGTCGAGCGCCGCCGCGGCCCGCTGTTGCGCCGCGCCGTCGATGTCGAGGAGCGCGACGCGCCAGCCCTCGTCGAGGAAGAGCTGCGCCGTCGCCAGCCCGATGCCCCGCGCCGCGCCGGTGACCCAGGCGACCTTGCCCTCGTCCGCCATCGCATGTCCTCCCGTTGTTAGGCCTGTTGGTTATGCCTCCTGCATCGCGGGCGGTGGCCGGCAGGTCAAGCCGGATCGGGCGTCGCGTTGCGGGCCATGAAGCTCTGCGCGCTGCCGGTCGCGGGATCGACGAAGATCACGTCGGTCGGCGCGCGCCGGGGCGTGTCGACGGAGAGGAACACCACCGGTCCCTCGATCAGCCGCGGCATGGCGTGGATCACGCCGCGCTCGAAGAACAGGAGCTGGCCGGGCCCGAACTCCGCCTCGTCGGACGGCTCGCCGATCCAGAACGTGCCGCGGCCGGACAGCACGTAGAGGTATTCGTCGCAGCCCTCGTGGTAATGCGCCGGCGTCGGCCGGTAGACGCGAAACACCCGGGCGCTCGCCGCCGGCCGGTCGGTCAGGTAGGTGTCGACCAGCATGGTGGTCGCGCTCTCGGGCAGGGCGGCGGCGATCGCCCCGATGTCGAACCGGCCCCTGTTCGGCGGCGCGCCGGATGCGCTGTCGGCCATCTCGTCCTCCCCTGCGGCCCGTCCAATCGATCAAGCTAGCGCGGCTTCGGGCGCGGCGGGAGGGGCGAAAACGCCGGTCCCGTGTGCTTCGGTCGCGGGCAATTTTTTAGAAGCCCCTTAGTCTTCGATCTTGACGCAGGATCGGCGCCGGCTACCCTCCCGTACAATTCGCCGCCAAAAGGCGAAGCTGACGCAAGAGGGAGGAGAGTGGATGCCAGCATCCATGTCGCCCGGTCACGCCATCACGGCCACGCCATGCCGCTGATGACGCGAATCGTTTATTTCCGACATCGTGCCGCGAGCGTGGCCTTTGCCTCGTTTCTCGGATGTGTCCCGGCGCTTGCCGGCGACATCGACGTGGTGCACGCCTTCGTGGCGCCCACCGAGAAAGTCGGGTCCGACATCCCGCTCCACCTGACGGTGATGAACCGCGCCGCCGAGGCCGATGCCCTGGTGCGTTTCCGCTGCCCCTTCGCGAATTTCAGCGAGCGGGTCACGGTCGACAAGGGCGGCGAGGGCCCGCCTTCGAAACGCCCGGTCCAGACCATCGCCGTCAAGGCCGCGGGCGAGACCGCCCTGACCCCGGAGGGCATGCACGTCATGCTGCTCCAGACCCGGCAGCCGCTGGTGGCGGGCGAGCGCTTCTCCTGCTCGGCGAGCTTCCGCAAGGCCGGCGCCATGGAGGTACCGGTCGAGGTCCGCGCCGCGAATTAGGAATAAAAGCCTAAAAAAGATGCCCGGCTGTGAAACGGCCCATGCCGAGGCGACGACACATCAAAGGGCCCACCGGAGGAGACACCCATGACGACGTCCCGCACGGCACGGCGCATCCTCGCCGCGACCTCGCTCGCCGCCCTGATGGCCGGCGCCCCGTCCGTTCCCCCGGCGCTCGCCGCCGAGGGCGGCGTCACGCAGGAGCGCCTGCTGAACGCCGACAAGGAGGAGGGCAACTGGATCCAGCACCACAAGAACTTCGCCGGCCACCGCTACTCGACGCTGAACCAGATCAACAAGGGCAACGTCACGGGCCTCAAGGTCGCCTGGACGATGGCGCTCGGCGGCATCGAATCCGGCGGCATCTGGAGCCATGGCGGGCTCGAAGGAACGCCGATCGTCGAGAACGGCATGATGTACGTCACCGACGGCTGGGGCTCGGTCTACAAGATCGACACCCATGGCGGCGAGGGCAAGCTCGTCTGGAAGATGGACCCGAAGACCGACCGGGAATGGGCCGGCGCGGTCGCCTGCTGCGGCGTCAACAACCGCGGCGTCGCGCTCTGGGGCGACCTCGTGGTCAGCCACACCCTCGACGGGCGGCTGATCGCCACCAACAAGGAGACCGGCCAGGTCGCCTGGCAGCGCCAGGTCGCCGATCCCGACAAGGGCGAGACCATCACCGGCGCGCCGCTGATCGTGAAGGGCCTGGCGATCTCGGGCGTCGGCGGGGCCGAATACGGCATCCGCGGCTGGATCGCCGCCACCGACCTGAAGACCGAGAAGGAGGTCTGGCGCACCCACACCATCCCGGGCAAGGGCGAGCCCGGCTCCGAGACCTGGAAGGGGCCGAACAACGCGGCGGTCAGCGGCGGCGGCTCGACCTGGGTCACCGGCACCTACGATCCCGACACCGACACGATCGTCTGGGGCGTCGGCAATCCGGGCCCGGACTGGGACAACGCCTACCGGCCCGGCGACAACCTCTACACCGATTCGACGCTCGCCCTCGATGCCACGACCGGCAAGATCAAGTGGCACTTCCAGCACACGCCGAACGACCCTTACGACTATGACAGCGTGTCGGAGAACCTGCTGGTCGATGCCAATGGCCGCAAGCTCGCCATCGAGGCCGACCGCAATGGCCACGCCTACGCGGTCGACCGGACCAACGGCCAGTTCGTCTGGGCGACGCCCTTCGTCAAGAAGGTGACCTGGACCAAGGGCATCAACCCCGATACCGGCAAGCCGTTCGAGTACGACCCGAACAAGGACGTGCAGCGCTACAACCCGGCGGCGACTCCTAGCGCCGAGAACAAGAACGCCGATTTCTGCCCGGGCAACATGGGCGGCAAGAACTGGCCACCGACCGCCTACAACCCGAACCTGCAATACTGGTACATCCCGGTCATCGAGAGCTGCAACCGCGTCACCCATGAGGCGATGACGCAGGCGAACCTGAAACCCCGCGAGTTCTTCACCGGCGGCGGGCCGAGCCAGCCGTTCCGGATCACCGGCAGCGTGACGGCGATCGACGTGAAGACCGGCAAGGTCGCCGGCAAGCACGAGACCCAGTTCCCGCTGCTCGGCGGCATGCTGGCCACACCCGATCTCGTCTTCACCGGCGAGCCCGGCGGCGGGGTGATGGCGCTCGATGCCAAGAGCCTCGACAAGCTGTGGGAGTTCCGCACCGGCAGCGGCGTCAACGCCCCCCGATGACCTTCACGGTCGACGGCAAGCAGTACGTTGCGATCCTGGTCGGCCTCGGCGGCGCCTGGGACAAGTGGTTCATCGACTCGACCCCGGAGCTGAAGAACATCCAGACCGGCTCGATGCTCTACGTCTTCGCGCTCTGAAGCGGGATCCTTCCAGGCGGGGCGCCGCGGCGCCCCGCCGCGCACGAGGTTTTGACGGATGCGGAAAACGATGCTGCCGGTGGTGCTCGCCGGCCTCGCGCTCGCCTCTCCGGCCTGGGCGCAGGGCGCCCGGACCGCCGCGGGCGAGGGCGATCTCGCGGTGTTCAAGAAGGCCTGCTCGGGCTGCCACAAGTGGCATGGCGGCGGCGGGGGCGGCTATGGCGGCGAGGCCCTGTCTCTGCGCAAGACGCAGCTCGACAAGGATCAGGTTGCCGAGGTGGTGCGCTGCGGCCGGCCGGGCACCGGCATGCCCTACCACCTGCGCGGCGCCTACGATTCGGTGAAGTGCTACGATTCGCTCAAGGCCGACATGGCCGGCAACATGCCGCCGGAGACGGCGGTCTTCCTACGCCCGGCGGAGATCGAGGCGGTGGCGACGTATGTCGTCACCCAGCTCAAGGGCAAGGGCGAGCCGACCTTCGAGGAATGCACCGCCTTCTTCGGAACGACCTCCCGGGCCTGCGACGTCTACCGCAAGAAGGAGGGCTCCGATGCGCCGACCGTCTCGCACTGATCTCGCGGTCCTGGCCGCCCTCCTCTGCGCCGGGCCGGCGCTCGCCGCCGGTCCCGAGGTCGCGGACCTGCGCGACCTGCGGGTCGGGATGCCGGTCTCGGAGATCTCAAGGACCGGCTACGGCGACCTCGCCTGCCGCGAGGGCCCGGCGCGCACGCTCGCGGCCTGGAGCGACTGGCGCGCCTGCCCGGCCGATGCCAAGGGCCTGCACGCGATCGGCTTTGCTTACGCCGACGGCACCACCCGCAACGGCACCCGGGTCGCCGGGCATCCGGCGCGCCTGACGCTGCTCGTCGGCGACGACGCCCGGGTCGACGGGCTGGTGATCGAGACCGACGACGCGGTGCCGCTCTACCTGCGCAAGAAGGGCCACCTCCTCGGCCTCCAGGCCCGCAGCCATTGGGGCGACGACGGCTGGACCTGCGCCGAGGGCAAGCCCACCGGCGACGAGACCCCGCTCGGCGAGACCTTCGTCAAGGAGGAGTGCCGCAAGGCCCTGGGGCCGAAGAGCGTCACGGTGACCCGCGACCTCTACGGCCATCAGGGCGCCGACCCGCGCGCCTTCATCAGCCGGACGCGGATCGTGGTGGCGGCGACGAAGTAGGGACCGGGGATTCTCCTCGACCTGCGGGCAAAAGGCTGCCCCGGGAAGAGGAGAAGGCCCACCCCGTATCCCGACGCGCGTCGCGTGCCCCCGTCGGGGCCGGCGTCCGACTAGCTGACTGTTCGACAACGGCGGCTTCAGCCGCGGTTCAACGCGGCTGGGCGAGTGTGGCGACATGCCGGCGGTCGCCACCGCCCGGCCGTCTCAGCCCAGAGTCGCCCGCCATGACCGCGCGCTCCTTCATCCTCGGCAGCCTCGCGCTCCTCGCCCTCGCCGGCCCGGTCGCCGCAGCCGATCTCGACGACGACCCGCCGCCCCGCTTCGAGAACCGCGGCGCTTGGCCCGAGCCGTCGCCGGCACCCCCGCCTCCCCCGCCGCGCTTCGGGCAAGGGCCGGTCGTACGAGGCCCCGTCGTTCAAGGTCCGGAGGCCTGCCGCGTCTTCGTCAAGCGGCGCATCGACCCTTATGGCGACGAGGTGGTGCGCCGGGTCCGGGTCTGCGACGAGAGCCCGGGATATCGGGACAGCGGCTACCGCGACGGCCCGCGCTGGGGCGGCCCGCCGCCCTGGCACCGCCACCGGCACTGGGACGACGAGCCCGGCCCCGGCCGCTGGTAGAGCCTCATCCGACAATCGGGATCTCGGTCCCGATCGTCACCTCGGTCGCATCGACCCGGCAGGTGAAGGCGTGGGCCGCCACCCCGGCCTCCCGCGCGCGCCGGAACGCGGCGGCAAAGCCCGGGTCGAGGTCGCCCGCCACGGCGAAGCGGTCGGCCCGCATCTGCACCACCCAGATCACCAGGGCGCGGCCGCCCTGGCGCACCACCTCGGCGAGCTCGTCCATGTGGCGGGCGCTGCGGGCGGCGACGCAGTCGGGGAACTCGGCGAGGCCGGGCTCGCGCATCAGGTGGCAGTTCTTGACCTCGACATGGATCGGCCCGGCGGCGTCGCCGGCGAGGAAATCGACCCGGCTCGCCCGGCCATAGGCCACCTCCGCCCGCCAGGAGGTGGCGCCGGCGAGCGGCTTCAGGCGTCCATCGTGAAAAGCCTCGGCCACCAGGGCGTTCGGCCGCGCCGTGTTGATGCCGACCCATTGCGGCCCGCCCGGCAGATCCGCCTCGACCAGCTCCCACGACCAGGCGAGCTTGCGCGCCGGGTTGGTGGAGGCCGAGAGCAGGACCGGCCGGCCGGGCTCGACGAGCCCCAGCATCGCCCCCGGATTGGCGCAATGCGCCGTGACGAGCGTGCCGTCGGCGAGTTCGACATCGGCGAGGAAGCGCTTGTAGCGGCGCACCAGCCGGCCTTCGGTCAGCGGGCCGGGGAAGCGCATGAGGAAGCGGTTTCGGTGGGCATTCCCGGCGCTTAACCGGCGGGAGCCGGGGTGTCACGCTTGAGCCTCGGGGGAGGCCGCGATAAGGCGGGCATCAACCCTGTTGCCCCCGTCGCGGGGCGGTCACGAGGACACGCGATGTCTGACGCCAGCCCCGTCCCGGTCACGGCCGCCATTCTGGTCATCGGCGACGAGATCCTGTCCGGACGCACCAAGGACAAGAACATCGGCTACATCGCCGAGTACCTGACCAATTCCGGCATCGACCTGCGCGAGGTGCGGGTGGTGCCGGACGTGGCCGAGGAGATCGTGGCGGCGGTGAACGCGCTTCGCACCCGCTACACCTACCTGTTCACCACCGGCGGCATCGGGCCGACCCACGACGACATCACCGCCGATTGCGTGGCACAGGCCGTCGGCGTCGGGATCGACGTCGATCCGCGAGCGAAGGCGATGCTGCTCGAGCGGATCAAGCCCGAGGACCTCAACGAGGCCCGCCTGCGCATGGCCCGCATCCCGTTCGGCGCCGCGCTGATCGAGAACCCGATCTCGAAGGCGCCGGGCTTCATGATCGAGAACGTGATCGTGATGGCGGGCGTGCCCTCGATCATGCAGGCGATGCTCGATTCGGTCGCCCCGCGGCTGAAGACCGGCGCGCGGGTCGCCGCCGAGACGATCGAGGCCGGCAACCTGCCGGAGGGCGGCTACGCCGAAGGGCTCGCTTCCATCGCCAAAGCCCATCCCGGCGTCTCGATCGGCTCCTACCCGTCGATGACGCCGGCAGGATTCCGCAACCAGATCGTCGTGCGCGGGCGCGAGCCCGAGGCGCTGACCGCTGCACGCACCGAGATCGAGGCGCTGATCGCGCGCCTGCAGGCCGAACGGAACTGAGGATACGATGGCTGCCCCGAGCGACAAGGCTTTTCCCGTTTCCTGGGACCAGTTCCACCGCGATGCCCGGGCGCTCGCCTGGCGGCTCGCCGGCGCCGGCCCGTTCGAGGCCATCGTCTGCATCACCCGCGGCGGGCTGGTGCCGGCGGCGATCGTGGCGCGCGAGCTCGGCATCCGGCTCGTCGAGACCGTGTGCGTGGCGAGCTACCACGATTACCAGGAGCAGGGCGCCCTCCACGTGCTCAAGGACGTGGCGCCGAGCATCCGCGCTATCGGCGACGGCTCCGGCCGCGGCGTGCTCGTCCTCGACGACCTGACCGACACCGGCAAGACCGCCCAGGTGGTGCGCGCCATGCTGCCCCAGGCGCATTTCGCCACCGTCTACGCCAAGCCCGCCGGGCGTCCGCTGATCGACACCTTCGTCACCGAGGTGAGCCAGGACACCTGGATCTACTTCCCGTGGGACATGGGCCTGTCCTACCAGGCGCCGATCCAGCCCGGAACGTCCGGTTAAGGTATTCACCTCGCTAACGCGATCCGGCACATTCGCCGGATCAGTTGAGCGAGGTCTTGGCCCTGTCCGCGGGGGCCTCGCGACGACGGCCAGATCGATAAAATTGCGCAGATCCATTTCAGCGCGGCCGAGCAGGTGGGGCGCCATTCTCCTTCCTAACGAAGGGGATGGCGCAGATGACCACGGGTTTCGGGCACCAGGTGAAGCGGGTTCTGGTCGGCGTGGCGATGCTCTCGGCGGCGTTCGTGTCGGGCCGGACCGACGAGGCGGCGGCCCAGACGCTGGCCGCCCTCCCCCTGCCGAGCGCAGGCGCCCCGGATCTCGGCCATGCCCGCCCGATCGTCGGCTGGGTCGAGTTCTGCGCCCGCTACGCCTCGGAATGCGCGGTGGATGCCAGCGAGCCGGCCCAGGTCACCCTGACCCCGCGGCTGTGGCAGACGGTCAGCGGCATCAACCGCCAGGTGAACACCTCGCTCCGCGCGGTCACCGACCAGGAGCATTGGGGCGTGCCGGACCGCTGGGACCTCGCCGAGGACGGCTCGGGCGATTGCGAGGATTTCCAGCTCCTCAAGCGCAAGCTGCTGGCCCAGGCCGGCCTGCCGCGCCGGGCGATGCGGATGACCGTGGTGATCGACGAGAAGGGCGAGGGCCACGCCGTGCTGATGCTGCGCACCGACCGCGGCGATCTGGTCCTCGACAACAAGACCAGCGCCGTGCTGCCCTGGCACAAGACCGGCTATACCTTCATCAAGCGCGAATCGCAGGACGCCACCGCCTGGGTGTCGCTCGGCGGTGCCACCGCCCCGACCGTCACCGCCAACCGGTGATCCGGGAGCGTCCTTCCGGTACACGGGTCGCCAGCCCGTGCGGCGCCTGGGCGAGGCGGCTTGCCGCATCGCGCGGTGATCGCCCGGACAGCGCGTGATCCGCCGAATCAGCCAAAGAATCTGCGTATCGAATTGGAACCAAAGTGCGGCAGGGGCGTTTACCAGGGTTTAAATTTTTCGGTTGAGTGCCGCCCGGCCCCGTGGCAGCTTGGATGCAAGAACCAAGCGAAGAGTCGATGGGGCGATGCGGGCAGTGTTGGACGGCCTCGGCCGGGCGAGCCATGTCGATGCGCGGCATGTCGATCGCCAGGGCCTCCTGAAGCGTGGCGTCCGGGCGGCGCAGCTAGGACTTCTCGGCACGCTGCTGCTGATCGGCGGCGCGACGACGCAGGGGCAGACCCAGACCCTGGCGGCCCTGCCCGATGCCAGCGTGGCGATCGAGCGCGGCGGGGCGGCAAAGCCCGTGAGCGCCTGGACCGATTTCTGCAACCGCTACCCGGCGGAATGCGCCGTCGATACGAAAGAGCCGGCCACCCTGACGATGACGCCGGCCCTCTGGCGCACGCTGACCGCGGTGAACCGGCGCGTCAACGGCCGCATCCGGCCGATGATCGACCAGGACCATTGGGGCGTGGTCGACCGCTGGGATTTTCCCGACGACGGCATGGGCGATTGCGAGGATTACCAGCTCCTCAAGCGCCGGATGCTGGTGGAGCGGGGCCTCGCCCGCCGCGCCCTGCGGATGACCGTGGTCATCGACGAGATCGGCGAAGGCCACGCCGTGCTGATGGTCCGCACCGACCGCGGCGACTACATCCTCGACAACAAGACCAACGCGATCCTGCCCTGGCAGCGCACCGGCTACACCTACGTGAAGCGCGAGGGCCAGGACGGTCTCGCCTGGGTGGCGCTGAACGGCATCATCTCGCCGGTCACGACCGCGAACCGCTGATCCGGGCCACCCGGATCCAGGACAGGGCATCCTCGGCCGGATGCCCCCTCGGCCCGAAGCCGGCGCGCGGCGCAAGGGGATCGGGATCTCCTGCATAGTCGCGCCGCGCCCTGTCCCCGTGGTCCGTCCGGGCCAAAGCGGCCGTCATTCGGGCCTGCGCCTCGTCCCCGTGATCGTGCCGCGAGATCGTCCCGAACCCATCGGGCGCTTCGTCGGTGCGCCCCACCGCCGCCGGACCTCGGGTGTGAGCCTGTGCCCGCCCGGGCCGTCGTCGTCGGGTACCTCCGGCTTGACGCGCATCGAGACGAGCGAAGCCCCGGTGGGACGCGCGAGTCCCCATCGGTCGCCGGACGGGGCAGGTGGAAGGCTGGTTCGCCGCCATTCGGCTGCCGGGGCGGCGTGGACCGCGAGGGCCGGCATTCCCGCAGAAGATGAGGACGCGACGGGTATCGCCCGCATCCCTCGATCGCGGACTGCTCGCGACGAAGGGCGATGCGTCCGCCGCGCCGATCGGCCCTGCCTTCCTGCGCGGCAAGGCCGGATCGAGCGATCGCATCGATCCGCTGCCGTCGTACCTGCCGGCATCTCCCTGGTCGGCCGGGATTCCCGCCTTCGGCGAGCCCGGGGCCGACGGGAGGGGTGCCGAAGGGCCGGCGTCCTCGTTCCGAAAAAAGAAGCCCCGCGGCTCGCGCCGCGGGGCTTCTTTCTTCGTCAAACGGTCAGGCGGGCTCAGCCGACCCGCACCCGCCAGATCTCCTCGGCATAGTCCCGCATCGTCCGGTCGGACGAGAACCACGCGGTCCGCGCCGTGTTGAGGATCGCCGAGCGCCACCAGGTCCGGGGCTTGCGCCAGGCGGCATCGACCTCGCGCTGCGCCCGCCAGTAATCGTCGAAATCGGCGGTGAGCAGGAAGCGGTCGCCGTGGGTCAGCTCGTCGACCAGCGGGCGGAAGCGGCCCGGCTCGCCGGGCGAGAACCCGCCGGCGGCGATCATGTCGAGGGCGCCGCGCAGGCGGGGCGAGGCCGCGATGGCCCGTGAGGCGTAGCCCGGCTGGCTCTGCGTGCGCTGGACGCCGGCCGCGTCGAGGCCGAAGATGAAGATGTTGTCGGGACCGACATGGTCCTTGATCTCGATATTGGCGCCGTCGAGCGTGCCGATGGTGAGCGCGCCGTTCAGCGCCAGCTTCATGTTGCCGGTGCCCGAGGCTTCCAGGCCGGCGGTCGAGATCTGCTCCGAGAGGTCGGCGGCCGGGATGATCGATTCGGCGAGGCTCACCGAGTAGTTCGGCACGAAGGCCACGGTCAGGCGCCCGGCCACGTCCGGATCAGCATTGACGCGCTTGGCCACGTCGCTGGCGAGCCGGATGATCAGCTTGGCCTGATGGTAGCTCGGCGCGGCCTTGCCGGCGAAGAGCTTGACCCGGGGCGTCCAGTCGCGGTGCGGCTCGGCCTTGATCGCCTGGTAGAGCGCGACCGTCTCCAGGATGTTGAGGAGCTGGCGCTTGTATTCGTGGATGCGCTTGATCTGGACGTCGAACAGGGCCTCCGGATCGAGCGTGATGCCGGTGCGATCCTCGACGACGCGGGCGAGCGCCTCCTTGCGCTCACGGCGCACGGCCGCGTAGCGCGCCTGGAAGCCGGCATCGTCGGCGAAGGCGGCGAGCCCCTCGAGGTGGCGCGGATCGTCGAGCACCTTCGCGCCGACCGCCTCGACGGCGAGCGCCGTGAGGCCCGGATTGGCGTTGTGGAGCCAGCGCCGGAAGGTGATGCCGTTGGTCTTGTTGACGATCTTGTCGGTGTCGAGGACGTGGAGCGGCGCGAACACCGTCTGGCGCATCAGCTCGGTATGGAGCGCCGAGACGCCGTTGACCCGGCGCGCGCCGAGGAAGGCGAGATGGCCCATGCGGACCCGCTTGCCGTGGCTCTCGTCGATCAGCGACACTTCGGCGAGGTGCTCGGGCGAGCTGCCGTGCTTCGACACCTCCTCGAGGTGCATCCAGTTGATCAGGTAGATGATCTGCATGTGGCGCGGCAGCAGCCGCTCCATCAGCTCCACCGGCCAGGTCTCCAGGGCCTCCGGCATCAGGGTGTGGTTGGTGTAGCCGAGCGTTTGCGTGGTGACGTACCAGGCATCCTCCCAGGCCATGCCGTGCAGGTCGACGAGGAGCCGCATCAGCTCCGGCACGGCGATGGCCGGGTGGGTGTCGTTGAGCTGGATCGCCGCATGGTCGGGCAGCGAGCGCAGGTCGCCGCGCTCGACGACGTGGCGGCGCACCAGATCCTGGAGCGAGGCCGAGGTGAAGAAGAATTCCTGGCGCAGGCGCAGCTCCTGGCCGGCCGGCGTGCCGTCGCTGGGATAGAGCACCCGCGAGATTGCCTCGGCCCGGGCGCGGTCGGCGACCGCGCCGACATGGTCGCCGGCATTGAAGCGGGCGAGATCGATCGCTTCCGGCGCGCGGGCGGCCCAGAGGCGCAGCGCGTTGACGTGCTTGGCACCACGGCCGATCACCGGGGTGTCGTAGGGCACGGCGCGCACGGTCTCGGCCGGGCGCCAGACCCGGCGCAGCGTCCCGTCGGGCTGGACGCTCATGGCGACGTCGCCGCCGAAGCCGACCTCGCAGGCGGCGTCCGCCCGCTCGAACTCCCAGGGGTTGCCCTCGGCGAGCCAGGTCTCCGGCACCTCGCGCTGGACCCCGTCCTCGATCAGCTGACGGAACAGGCCGTGATCGTAGCGGATGCCGTAGCCGTAGGCGGGAATCGCGAGGCTCGCCATGCTCTCCATGAAGCAGGCGGCGAGCCGCCCGAGGCCGCCATTGCCGAGCGCCGCGTCGGGCTCGGCGCCCGCCACCGCGTCGAGATCGACGTTCAGGCCCGCAAGCGCCGCCCGCACGGTCTCGGCGACGCCGAGATTGCCCATCGCGTCGGAGAGCAGGCGCCCGATCAGGAATTCGAGGGAGAGGTAATGCACGCGCTTGACCGGCACGATCCCGGCCGAGATGGCGCTGGCGGCGACCGCCCGGTCGCGCAGGGCAAGGGCGGTGGCGACGAACCAGTCGCGGTCGCGCGCCGTCGCGGGCGTCTTGCCCAGGGCATAGGCGAGCTTGGCGAGGATCGCGGTGCGCATCACCGTGACCTCGTCGCCCGCCGGCGCGGCGGGCGCGGCCTGCGGCATCCAGGAGCGCGCCGTCTCGGCATCCTGCGGCGCTTGCGCCTCGCGGGGAGCCTCGTCGCGCTGGCGACCGGACAGAAGAAATTCGTTGAGCACCTTGGAACCCCCTTCCCTGCCGCAGGTCTCGTGTTGCTGCAGCGCGATCTCGCGTCGCGTGCTGTGCAGCAAACCTTTGGCCACGGCAGCATCGTGTGGCTGTGGGACGGCGATGTCGAGACGCCGGGAGAAGCTTGAGCGTTATGACTGACGCCGTGTTGCTGTCCCGACACGTCTCACGGAAACGAGACTTGATTTTGGCGAAGCGGCCTGAAGCGAGTGTGAACGCTTTCGGAGCCGCCCGCAGGCCGGACCTTAGGATTAAGCCATGCCCTTGGGGAATGGCCAACCGTCGGGGCAGGGTCGCGCCGGGATCCGACCTTCCGGTGTCTGACCTTCCGGCGGCAGGGCGTCGCTCTTCCGGCGAATCGGCCGCGGGACCTCCCGGCACGCACGAGGCGCGAGGCCTCCCACCATGCCGGCGACGTCATCATGGTGTCGTGGCCACCGGTGATGCAGGTTTGCCACGCCTGAGGCCCCGCGCGCAGGGCCGCGGGAACCGGGTGCGGCGAGACGGCTTCCCTCGGGGGAGCCAATGCCGCGGGCGTCCCTATAAGGCCGGCCGCCCGGTCGCTCAACCCCCTGTGTCAAACTCAATTGCGCCCAATGCGGCGCCGCCCGGGAGCCCCGCATGACCGAGGACGCGAAGCCCGCAACCCTGCTGGCCGGCGAGCTGTGGTGGAAGGCGGGCCTCGTCTACCAGGTCTATCCGCGCTCGTTCCAGGACACGAACGGCGACGGCGTCGGCGACCTTCGGGGCATCACGGCACGGCTCGACTACCTGGCCTGGCTCGGGGTCGATGCGGTGTGGCTGTCGCCGGTCTGCCGCTCGCCGATGGCCGATTACGGCTACGACGTCTCGGATTACTGCGACATCGACCCGCTCTTCGGCACGCTCGCCGATTTCGACGCGCTCGTGGCGGAGGCGCATCGCCGCCGCCTGCGGGTGATCATGGATTTCGTGCCGAACCACACCTCGCAGGAGCATCCGTGGTTCCGCGAGGCCAGGGCCTCGCGCGACAGCGCGAAGCGCGACTGGTACATCTGGCGCGATCCCGGCCCCGACGGCGGTCCGCCGAACAACTGGATCAGCAATTTCGGCGGCCCGGCCTGGACCCTCGATCCGGCGACCGGGCAATACTACTACCACGCCTTCCTGCGCGAGCAGCCGGACCTGAACTGGCGCAACCCGCAGGTGCGCGCCGCGATGATGGACGTGCTGCGCTTCTGGCTCGACCGCGGCGTCGACGGGTTCCGGGTCGACGTGATCTGGCACCTGATGAAGGACGAGGCGCTTCGCGACAACCCGGTCAACCCGGATTACGTCGCCGGCGAGCCCGAGATCAACCGCCTGCTCCAGATCCATTCCGCCGACCAGCCCGAGGTGATGGATGTCATCGCCGAGATGCGGGCGGTGCTGGAGGAATACGAGGCACGGGTGCTGATCGGCGAGATCTACCTGCCGCTGGAACGGCTGGTCGCCTATTACGGCACCGACCTGTCGGGGGCGCATCTGCCGTTCAATTTCCAGCTGATCCAGACGCCCTGGCATGCCGAATCGGTGGCGCGGCTCATCGCCGAGTACGAGGCGGCCCTGCCCGTGGGCGGATGGCCGAACTGGGTGCTCGGCAACCACGACCAGCCCCGCATCGCCGCCCGGGTCGGCGATGCGCAGGCCCGGGTGGCGGCCGTGCTGCTCCTGACCCTGCGGGGCACGCCGACGCTGTATTACGGCGACGAGATCGGCTTGGGCCGGGTGCCGATCCCGCTGGAGCGCGTGCGCGACCCCTGGGAGCACAACGAGCCGGGTCGCGGCCGCGACCCGGAACGCACCCCGATGCAGTGGGCGCCCGGGCCGCAGGCCGGCTTCTCCACCGTCGAGCCCTGGCTGCCCCTCGATCCCCAGGCCCAGACCCGCAACGTCGAGACCCTGCGCGACGACCCGACCTCGATCCTGACGCTGCACCGCCGCCTGATCGCGCTGCGACGCGAGCACCCGGCCCTCGGCATCGGCGCCTACCGGGCGGTGTCGGCCTCGGGAGACGTCCTCGTCTACGAGCGCCTGCACGGCGACGAGGTGATCCGGGTCGCGCTCAATTTCGGGCACGAGGCTTGCACGACCGAGGCGCCGTCCGACTGCGACTGGGAGGTGCTGCTGTCGAGTGCCGGCGGACGGCGCGGCGAGGGCCCGCAGGACGGGCATTTCGCACTTGCGGCAGACGAGGCCCTGGTGCTGCTCCGGCACGCGCCGGCGGCCGGCGGCCGCAGCCGGGCTTTACCCGCCTAAGCTCCGGACGGGACGCGGCACAGCTTCGGGAAGCGGCGAAAGCTGGAATTTTAGCTTTCGATTAATCTATTTTGTCTTGCCGCTTCCGCCGATCGTGATATTGTGCAGTGCAATGGAACCGAGGCGGGAATGGCGCGTTGTCGTGGCGGTACGCCGCGGAATCGTCCGCTCGTGATTCGTCCGGCTCGCGGCGTGGGGGCTCTTTCATGACATTTGCGGCGTCGGCACGGTCGGCTTCCCTCGCGCCGGCAATGCCGTCCGGCGGCTCCCCGCGGGACGCCGTCGAGGGTCTGCGCGGCTCGCTCAAGCCGCGGATCCTCTACGCGACGCCCGAGATGGCGGATTTCGTGAAGACCGGCGGCCTTGGCGAGGTCGCGGCCTCCCTGCCCCGGGCCCTGCGCCAGCATTACGACGTCCGCATCCTGATCCCCGGCTACCGCCAGGTCGTCGAGCGCCACCCCGACATGACCGTGGTGGCCCATCTCGCCGGCAGCGCCGAGATGCCCCCCTGCGACCTCGGCTTGATCGAGACCGGCGACGGCCTGCCGGTCTACATCATCCTGAATTCCGGCCTCTACGAGCGCGACGGCTCGCCCTACGGCGACCAGGGCGTCGACTTCCCGGACAACGACCTGCGCTTCGGCCGCCTCAGCCTCGCGGCCGCCGAACTGGCGCAGGGCGTCGATCCGGACTGGCGCGCCGACCTGCTGCATCTCAACGACTGGCAGACGGCCCTGGCGCCGGCCTACCTGGCCTGGCGGGGCCTGCGCACGCCGACCGTGCTCACCATCCACAACCTCGCTTATCAGGGCCTGTTCCCGTGGGAGAATCTCGGCCGCCTCGGCGTGCCGGAGAGCGCCTTCCACATCGACGGGGTCGAGTTCTACGGCAAGCTGTCCTTCCTCAAGGCGGGCCTGTACTATTCCTCGCACGTCACCACCGTGAGCGAGACCTACGCCCACGAGATCACGACGCCGGAATTCGGCTGCGGCCTCGACGGCCTGCTGCGCACCCGCGCCCATCAGGGCCGGCTCGCCGGCATCCTCAACGGCATCGACGAGAGCTGGGATCCCCGCACCGATCCCCACCTTGCCACCCGGTTCGAGCCCGACGACTGGAAGGGCAAGCGCGCCAATGCCGACGCGGTGCGGACTCGCTTCGGGCTCGGCGTCTCGCGCGGGCCGCTCTTCGCCATCGTGTCGCGCCTCGTGCACCAGAAGGGCGTCGACCTGACGCTGGCCGCCGCCGAGTCGATCGTCGCCGAGGGCGGCCAGCTCGTGGTGACCGGCCAGGGCGAGCCGCGCTTCGAGGCCGCCTTCCTCGATCTCGCCCGGCGCCATCCCGGCGCGGTCGGGGTGCGGGTCGGCTTCGAGGAGACCGACGCCCACCGGATGTTCGCCGGCAGCGACTTCCTGCTGATGCCGTCGCGCTTCGAGCCCTGCGGCCTTGCCCAGATGTACGCCCAGCGCTTCGGCTCGCTGCCGATCGTCCACCGCACCGGGGGGCTGGCCGACACCGTCGAGGACGGCGTCACCGGCTTCCTGTTCGGCGAGGCCTCGCTCAAGGGCCTGAGCGGCGCGATCCGCCGCGCCTTCGACACCTTCGCGTCGAAGCGGCGCCTCGGCGCCATGCGGCGCAACGCCATGGCCCGTGAGTTCGGCTGGGACCGGGCCGCCGACAGCTATTCCTCGCTCTATACCCGGGCGGTCGGCAACGGGGCCGATCTGATGCGCGGGCGCGCGGTGGCCTGAACGGGGCCGGTTTTCGCGCCGCGCGACGCGGCCTCGCTCGCTCGTTTCCTCGACCCCGCGGCGCCACCGGCGCCGCGGGGTCGTTCGCGTTCCGGAGGCCGGCCTTGACATCTCCCCTAGCGTCATGAACATATGAGCACGTGTTCATGTGTTGAGGAGAGAACCGGCGTGCGGCCCCTGTCGCCCGAGCAGGTCACGGATGTGGCGGAGGTCTTCCGGCTCCTCGGCGAGCCGAACCGCCTGCGCATCGTGCTGGCCTGCCTGGAGACGGCGTGCACCGTCGGCGAGATCGGCGAGGCCCTCGGCCTGTCGCAATCGCTGACCTCGCATCACCTGCGCCTGCTGCGCACCGCCCGCATCCTGCGCGCAGTGCGC
This sequence comes from Methylobacterium aquaticum, assembly GCF_016804325.1. Taxonomy (NCBI): domain Bacteria; kingdom Pseudomonadati; phylum Pseudomonadota; class Alphaproteobacteria; order Hyphomicrobiales; family Methylobacteriaceae; genus Methylobacterium; species Methylobacterium aquaticum. The sequence goes on along the minus strand of NZ_CP043627.1, from coordinate 5,735,368 downwards.
CACGGCCGGAACGTCGCCTACGCGATCGACGACGATCACGTGCGCGACGTGCTGCGCAACATGGTCGCCCACCTCACCGAGCCGCACGAGCACGGCCACCCCCATCACGACCACGACGAGGAACCGGATCCATGACCAGCCCGACCAACGAGACCGTGAAGTGCGCCTGCGAGGATTGCGTCTGCGAGGTGTCCGCGGCGAAGGCCGTGTCCCGTGACGGCAAGGCCTTCTGCTGCGAGGAATGCGCCGAGGGCCATCCCCACCATGCCGGCTGCGACCACGCCGGCTGCGCCTGCCACGGCTGACGCCGGTCGGGGGCGTGATTACGCCCCCCACATGCTCTAAAGCCCCGGGGATGCGCAACGCCCGGGACCCCCGGGCCGGGGATGGATGAGCCGATGATCGCGGGCTGGACGGTGGTGCTGGCGGCCCTCGTCTATATCTGCGCCCTGTTCGCGGTGGCCCATTGGGGCGACGTGGCCGGGCGGACCCTGATGCGCGACGCACGGGTGCGGCCGACGATCTACGCCCTGTCGCTCGCGGTCTACTGCACCTCCTGGACCTTCTTCGGCTCGGTCGGCCTCGCGAGCCATGCCGGCCTCGACTTCCTCACCATCTATGTCGGCCCGGTCCTGGTGATCGGCCTCGGCCACCGGCTGGTCGCCCGGGTGGTGCGGATCGCCAAGGCCCAGAACTCGACCTCGATCGCCGACTTCATCGCTGCCCGCTACGGCAAGAGCGAGCGCATCGCCGCGCTCGTCTGCCTGATCGCGGTGGTCGGCGCGGTGCCCTACATAGCCCTGCAGTTGCGGGCGGTGGCGGCCTCGCTCCAGGTCTTCCTCACCGCCACCGACGGGGTCGGGGCGCCGGCCGGGATGCTGGGCGATCTCGGCCTGTTCGTGGCCCTGGTGCTCGCCGGCTTCGCGGTCGCCTTCGGCACCCGCCACGCCGACGCCACCGAGCACCAGGACGGGCTGACGCTGGCGGTGGCGCTCGAATCCCTCGTCAAGCTCATCGCCTTCCTCACCGTCGGCGGCTTCGTGGTCGGCTGGATGCTGCGCGACCTGCCGGAAGCCTCGAGCGCGGTGCACGGCCTCGGAACGCTCGCCGGCCAGAGCTCGGGTCCCTCGACGCTGATCGTCCAGACCCTGCTCTCGGCGGCGGCCGTGCTGCTGCTGCCGCGTCAGTTCCACATGGCGGTGGTGGAGAACCGCGCGGTCGCCGATGTCGGGCGGTCGGCCTGGACCTTCCCGCTCTACCTCGTGCTCATCAACCTGTTCGTGGTGCCGCTGGCGCTCGCCGGCCTCGCCCTGTTCCCGGAGGGGACGGTGCAGCGCGACATGACCGTGCTGGCACTTCCCCTGCACGAGCGGGCCGACGGCATCGCGCTGGTCGCCTTCATCGGCGGCCTCTCGGCGGCGACCGCGATGGTGATCGTCGAATCGGTCGCCGTCGCCATCATGATCTCGAACCACCTCGTCATCCCGGTGGCCCTGCGCCGGCGCAACCTCGTGGCCGGCGCGGTGCCGTCGCCCGAGCCCGCCTCCCCGGATCTCGGCGGCTACGTGCTGGTGGTACGCCGCATCGCCATCGTCGCGGTGGTGCTGGTGGCCTATGCCTATTCGCGGGTCGCCGGCGAGGTGGCGCTCGCCTCGATCGGGCTCCTGTCCTTCGCGGCGGTGGCCCAGATCGCCCCGGCCTTCATCGGCGCGCTCTACTGGGGCCGCGGCACGGGATTGGGCGCCGCCGCGGGGCTCACCGTCGGCTTCGCGGTCTGGCTCTACACCCTGCTGCTGCCGAGCCTCGTCACCGGGGACGGCTGGGGCGCCTCGCTGATCGCGGACGGGCCGTTCGGCATCGAATCCTTGAGCCCGACGGCCCTGATGGGTCTCGACGACTTCCCCCGCCTCGTCCACGGCACGCTGTGGAGCCTCGGCCTCAACACGCTGGCCTATGTCGGCTTCTCGCTGCTGCGCGGGCCGAGCGCGATCGAGCGCCTGCAGGCCGAGGCCTTCGGGCACCAGGCGGGGCCGGGCACGCCGAGCTTCCGGCTGTTCCGCAGCGCCGTTACCCTGGGCGAGTTGCGCGCCACGGTGGCCCGCTTCCTCGGCGAGGAGCGGGCGGTGCGGGCCTTCGAGGACTTCGCGCAGGGCCAGGGAAGCGGGCCCCCGCGGGACGACGCGGTGGCGGGCCTGCCCGAACTGCGCCATGCTGAGCACCTGCTAGCCTCGGCGATCGGCGCCTCCTCGGCCAGGCTCGCCCTGTCGCTGCTCCTGCGCCGGCGCAACGTCTCGCCCAAGGCGGCGCTCAAGCTCCTCGACGACGCCTCGGCGGCGTTCCAGTACAGCCGCGACATCCTCCAGCACGGGCTCGACCACGCCAAGCAGGGCATCACGGTCTTCGACCGCGAGATGAAGCTGATCGTCTGGAACCGGGCCTTCGCCGACCTCTACGACCTGCCCCCCGACATGATCCAGACCGGCATCGGGCTCGAGGCGATCGTGCGCTTCAATGCCGGCCGGGGCGCCTACGGGGCGCGGGACGCCGACACCCTGGTGCGTGAGCGCATCGCCGCCTTCCGGCTCGAATCCGGGCCGCAGCGCCTGCGCCTGCATCCGAGCGGCCGGGTGATCGAGATCCGCGCCAACCTCCTGCCCAATGGCGGCGTGGTCGCGACCTATACCGACGTGACCGATTCGGTCGCCGCCGAGGAGGCCCGCACCCGCCTCAACGAGGAGCTGGAGTCGCGGGTGCGCGAGCGCACCGAGGAGCTGACCCGGCTGAACGCCGCGCTGACCCGCGCCAAGGCCGAGGCCGAGGAGGCGAACGCCTCGAAGACCCGCTTCCTGGCGGCGGCCAGCCACGACATCCTCCAGCCGCTCAACGCCGCCCGGCTCTATGCCAGCGCCCTGGTGGAGCGCGACCGCTGCACCGACCCGACGCTGGCCGAGAACGTCGACGCCTCCCTCGACGCCGTCGAGGAGATCCTGACGGCGCTCCTCGAGATCTCGCGCCTCGATACCGGGGCGTTGCAGCCGCAGCTCTCGATCGTGCGGGTCTCCGAGCTCTTCCGCCAGGTCCAGCGCGAATTCGGCCCGATGGCGCAGGAGAAGGGCCTGAGGCTCACGGTGATGCCCTCGTCCCTGGCGTTGCGCTCCGACCGGCAATTGCTGCGCCGGCTCCTGCACAACCTGGTCTCGAACGCCATCAAGTACACGCCGAAAGGACGCGTGCTCGTCGGCGCGCGGCGCCGCGGCGACCGGGTGGTGCTGATGGTGCTGGATACCGGGCTCGGCATCCCGGCGGCGCAGCAGAAGCTGGTCTTCCGCGAGTTCCAGCGCCTCGACCAGGGCGCGCGGGTCGCCCGCGGCCTCGGCCTCGGCCTGTCGATCGTCGACCGCACCGCGCGGCTCCTCGACCACCCTGTGAGCCTCGCCTCGCAATCCGGCCGCGGCTCGGCCTTCTCCGTCGCCGTGCCGGGCGCCCCGTTGCGGCCGGTGGTCGAGATCCAGGGCGAGGCGCCGCGCCCCGCCACCGTGCCGCTCGCCGGATTGACGGTGCTGGCGGTCGACAACGAGCCGGCGATCGTCGACGGGATGCGGGTGCTCGTCGGAAGCTGGGGCTGCGCCCTCCACACCGCCGGCTCGCTCAGCGAGGCCCTGGCCCTGGTGCTCGGCGGGCAGGTCCGCCCCGACGTGATCGTGGCCGATTACCACCTCGACCAGGGCACCGGCCTCGACCTGATCGCCGGCCTGCGGGCGGCGCTCGCCGCCGACATCCCGGCGGTGCTCCTCACCGCCGACCGCTCGCCGGACGTGCGCGACGCGGCGGGCGCCCAGCGGGTCCAGGTCCTGAGCAAGCCGCTCAAGCCGGCCGCGTTGCGCGCCCTGCTGACCCGGTGGCGCGACCAGAGGGCGGCCGCGGAGTAGATCGGGTCAGTGCCGGACCCACATCACCCGGGCCATCCAGGTGATCTCGGAGGTCGGCACGATCCGGTCCGGATCGCCGGGAACCGTCCCGCTGAGCTCGGCCGCCCGGGGAGTGCGCCGCCTCAATTCGGCGACCAGGATGTTGCCGCCATCCAGGCAGGTCATCACCCGGTCGCCCCGGCGGATCGCCGCGGTGGGGGAGACCACCAGCACGTCGCCGTCCCGGTAGAGCGGTGCCAGGATGCCGTTCCGCACCTCGATGGCAAAGCAGCGGTCCGGCCCGAGGCCCGGCAGCGCCACCTCCTCGATCACGCTGCCGTTGCCCGGCAGGCCGTTGGGGCCGAGCTGGACGGCCGCGCTCTCGCTGCCGAACAGCGGCACCGCGATGCGGGCGTCCGGGTGTCGCGGCTCGATCAGGCGCAGGAAATCGTCGAGGGTGGCGCCGGTGGCCGCCAGGATCTTGGCGACCGATTCGGTCGAGGGCCAGCGCTTGCGCCCGTCCGGGCTCACCCGCTTCGAGCGGTTGAAGCTCGTCGCGTCGAGCCCCGCGCGCTTGGCAAGGCCCGAGGCGGTCAGGTTGTTGCGTTCGGCGAGGTGATCGATCGCGGACCAGATCCGCTCGTGGGACAGCATGGAAGACCTGGCTCGACGCGGGGCGGTGTTCACCACCGAACTAACAAATGTAAAGTACCCAACCCTCACCGAAAGGCAACGGGCGTTGCCGGTCCATCCCGGGCCCGCTATCGCTCGCCCTCGACCACGCCGGAGCGGCAAGCGGCGCCCAGGCCCCCGATCGACCCAGGACCCCGATCCATCCAGGACCCCGATCCACCCATGACCCTGATCTACAAGATTTGCCCGGCCGCCCTGTGGCGCGACGCCGAGGCGGCCGGCCGGTTCGACGGCTCCCCCGTCGACCTGGCGGACGGCTTCATCCACTTCTCGACCGCCGCGCAGGCCCCGAGACCGCCGCCAGGCACTTCGCCGGGCAGGACGACCTACTCCTGATCGCGATCGACGGGGAGGCATTGGGGAAGGCCCTGCGCTACGAGCCGTCCCGCGGCGGCGCCCTGTTCCCGCATCTCTACGGCCCGCTGCCGCTCTCCGCCGTCCGGCACGTCGCGGCGCTGCCGCTCGGGGCGGACGGCGTCCATGTCTTCCCGGATCTGGCAGGAGGTTGATCGTGCTCTCGGCCGTTTTCCCGCTCGTCCGCCCCGTGCTGCAGGCCCTCGATGCCGAGACCGCCCACGGCCTGACCATGGGGGCCCTCGCGCGCCTTCCCGTGCGCCGCCCGCCCGCCGACGACCCGCGCCTCGGCGTGACCGTCCTATCGCGCCGCTTCCCCAATCCCGTCGGGCTGGCGGCGGGGTTCGACAAGGGCGCGCGGGCGCCGGACGCGCTGCTCGGGCTCGGCTTCGGTTTCGTCGAGGTCGGCGGGGTGGTGCCGCAGGCCCAGCCGGGCAACCCGCGCCCGCGGGTCTTCCGGCTGCCGGAGGACGGGGCGGTGATCAACCGGTTCGGCCTCAACAGCGAGGGTCTGGCCGTGGTGCGCGCCCGCCTCGAGGCCCGCCGCGGCCGGCCGGGCATCGTCGGGGTCAATATCGGGGCGAACAAGGAGGCGACCGACCGCATCGCCGATTACGTCGCCTGCACGCGGGGCCTCGCGGGGCTCGTCGACTTCATCACCGTCAACGTCTCCTCGCCCAACACGCCGGGCCTGCGCGACCTCCAGGGCGAGGCGTTCCTCGACGACCTCCTCGCCCGGGTGGTCGCGGCCCGTAACGAAGCGGATGCCGGCACCGCCGTCCTGCTCAAGATCGCCCCGGACATCAGCCTCGACGGCCTCGACGCGATGACCGCCACCGCGCGCCGCCGCGGCGTCGACGCGCTCGTCGTCTCCAACACCACCGTGGCCCGGCCGGCGAGCCTCGCGGGGGCGGCCAAGGGAGAGACCGGCGGCCTGTCCGGCCGGCCGCTCTTCTCGCCCTCGACCCGCCTGCTTGCCGAGACGTCCCTGCGGGTCGGAACCGCGCTGCCGCTGATCGGCGTCGGCGGGATCGATTCGGCGGAGGCCGCCTGGACCAAGATCCGGGCCGGCGCGAGCCTGGTGCAGCTCTACTCGGCGCTGGTCTATGCCGGCCCGGGCCTGGTCGAGGAGATCAAGGCCGGGCTGGTGCGCCGGATCGAGGCGGAGGGGCTGCGGAGCCTGGCGGACGTCGTCGGGCGCGATGCGGCGGAGCTGGCGCGCTCGGCGTGAGGCGCCGGTCCCGAGGCCCCTGTCCCGAGGACCCTGCCGGACGACCGACCTCCCGCGTCCGGTCGCGGCGCGATCGGGCGCCGTCCCAGGCGGCAAGGCCGGAGCACCGGACCGACGGGATGCCCCAGCGTCACCGCCGGTTCATCGCATCGGCCTAGTCTTCCTCGGACACGGGGCAGCGCCCCGGGGACATGGAGAAAGCCGTGAGGTCACTGATCGCCGCCGCCCTGCTCACCGTCGCCGCCGGTGCGCCCCAGGCCTGGGCCATGGGCAACCCGGCCTCGGCCTATTGCGAATCGGTCGGCGGGAGCCTCGAGATGCGTGAGGGTCGGCAGGGAACGGTCGGCCTCTGCCATCTGCCCGACGGGCGCGTCGTCGAGGAATGGAAGCTGTTCCGCAGCGCGAACCGGAAGAAGCTCGTCGGAGGCGCCGGAAATCCCGCGTCGGTGTATTGCGAATCGGTCGGCGGGAGCCTCGAGACGCGCCGGAATCGGCAAGGAACGGCCGGTTTCTGCCACCTGCCCGACGGGCGCGTCGTCGAGGAGTGGACGCTGTTCCGCGGCTCGCAACGGCCATCGCGCTGAACGCGGATCGAGCCTTCGGTCGAGCGCCCCGCACCTCACCCGGGATGCGGGGCGCCCGTTCCTATTTCGCCTTCAGGAACTCCCCCACCTCCAGCAGCACGAACTCGTTGTCGTCCACCCGATGCGGGTCGCGGCTCGCCGAGAACGGCAGGTTGTTGTCGTTGCCGACGACGATGTGGGTGTCGTCCACCTTGTCGACGTTCTCGATCGTCCAGAACGGCATCGCGAGCGCGCCGTCGGTGAGGGGCTTGCGCGCCTTTCCGGCCGGGTCGGCGATGCGCATCAGGTCGACGAAGCCGATCTTGCGGACCGGACCGCCCTGGTTTCCGTCGGTCATCTCGATCTTGTAGACGCGCTTGAACCGGGCCGGCACCGAGAAGCAGTCCGGCCCCTTCTGTCCCGCCGGGCAGGCCCGGTCAGCGGTGCCCTCGCCGTCGTCGCGCTCGATGACGAGGCCGGTCGTGCCGTCGATCAGGTTGAAGTCGCCGATGGCGTTGCCGGCCTGCTCGAGCGGATAGAACCAGGACCGGCCGGTCCAGGTCTCGGCCTTGGTGTCGAATTCCAGGATCCGCAGGACCGTGCGGCCGTCCTGCGTCTCGAACGCCTTGGCGTCGGCGTCCCAGAGCGGACCTTCGAGAAGCGCGTAGAGCCGGCTGCCGTCGGGCGAGGCGGCCATGCCCTCGAAGCCCTTGGAGCGACGGGCGTTGAAGACCACCGCGCCGCCGGGCGCGGCGGGCGTCGTCACCGCCGGATTGTCGGGGGAGCGGACGGGCTTGCCCGAAGCCTGGGTATCGACCACCGCCTCGATCTTGCCCTTGCGGTCGGCCTTGATCAGGAACGGTCCGAACTCGTCGCCGATCCAGATGTGGTCGCCGACGAACTGGAAGCTCTCGGGGTCGAAGTCGCTGCCGGTGAGGTAGCGGCTCTCCGTCGCCTCGTTGGCGATGCGGAACGGCACCTTCCGGTCGGGATCGCGCAGGTAGATCGTCTCCAGCCGCTCGACGCCGCCCGTCCCGAAGTCGATCCGGTAACGGTTGAGGTACAGCATCGCGTCGGGCGAGTTCGCCTTGGTGCCGAAGCCGTTATCGGTGAGCACCCAGTAGGTGCCGTCCGGCATGTGCTTGATGCCGGAATGGCCCTGGAGCGGCTGGCCGCGCAGGGGCAGCTTCATGCTGGTGGCGCGGCCCATCGACTGCGCCTCGACCGTGCCGACCGCCTCGACCCGGCGGCCGGTGGTGAACTTGCCCGGCGTGGCGAGGTCCCTGGGCACATCCGCCGGCAGCGGCGCGACGCCGTCGGCCGGCAGAAGGGCGTGGCCGGCAAGGGCCGCCGGAAAGGATCGGGGCGCAGGCGGGGCCTGCGGGGCCTGCGCCAGGACGGCGGAGACGCCCGACATGAGCAGCGTGACGACGAGAAGCGAACGGCGCGGCATGGAATCCTCGCGGGGAACGGCGCGGCCGTTCTGGCGCATCATCCATGTCGGCAAAGTGACGACACGGCCCGCCCTGCGGCGAGACCCGGACGCGATCCTCAGCCGTGATGCGGGTCGCCCGGGGCCGGCATCGGCTTGGCGCCGCGGTCGAGGGCGGAGCGGATCCGGTCGGCGAGCTCGGCCTTGCGGTAGGGCTTGCCGAGCACGTCCATGGTCGGGGTGGCGGGCCCCTCCGCCACCAGGTCCTCGTTGTAGCCGGTGGTCAGCAGCACCGGCAGGTCGGGCCGCATCGACTGGGCCCGCTTGGCCAGGACCAGCCCGTTGACCCCGCCCGGCATCACGATGTCGGAGAACAGGAGGTCGATCCGCTCCTCGCGCTCCAGGACGCCCAAGGCCTCCTCGCCGTTGCGGGCGGCGAGCACCTGGTAGCCCAGGCTCTCGAGGTATTCGCGGGCGAGCGCCCGCACGTCGTCGCTGTCCTCGACCACCAGCACGGTCTCGTCGCCGCGCCGCAGCACCGCCTTGCGCTCGGCGGGCTCCTCCTCGACGGCGGCGGCGCTCCCGCAGGGAAACAGCATCGTGATGACGGTGCCGCCGGCGCCGTTCTCGTGCGGCCGGCTCTCGATCTCCAGCCGGCCGCGGGATTGCTGCACGAAGCCGTGCGCCATGGCGAGGCCGAGGCCGGTTCCCTTGTCGGGGCCCTTGGTGGAGAAGAACGGCTCGGTCGCCCGCTCGGCCACGTGGGGGGGCATCCCCTCCCCCTCGTCGCGCACCCGGAGCGCCACGTAGTCGCCCGGCGGCAGGTTGCGGGCCTTGCCGTTGCCGTTGAGATGGATCGTCCCGGTCGAGATCGTCACCGTGCCGCCCTTCGGCATCGCGTCGCGGGCGTTGATGAGCACGTTGAGGAGCGCCATCTCGAGGTTGGTGCGGTCGAGCGTGACCGCCGGCAGCCGCGGCGTCAGGTCGAGGCGCACCGAGACGGTGCTGCCGAGCGTGCTCTCCGCGACCTCGGCGAAGGCCAGCACCAGGGCGTTGAGGTTGAGCGAGCGCGGCTCCAGGCGCGCCTTGCGGGCGAAGGACAGGAGCTGCTTCGTCAGCTTGGCGCCGCGTTCCGCCGCCGCGGCGGCGTTGGCGAGCTGGCGCTGGGCCCGCTCGTGGGTGACGGAGTTGCGCGCCAGTTCGAGGTTGCCGGAGACGACCTGGAGCAGGTTGTTGAAGTCGTGGGCGAGGCCGGCGGTGAGCTGGCCGATCGCCTCCATCTTCTGGGCCTGGCGGAACGCCTGCTCCGACACCCGGCGCCGGGTCACGTCGAGCTGCGAGGCGAAGAAATACACGATCTCCCCGGCCTCGTCGAAGACCGGGCCGATGAAGATGCCGTTCCAGAACGGCGAGCCGTCGCGCTTGTAGTTCAGGATCTCGGTCGCGATCGCCCGGCGCTCCTCGACCGCCTGGCGCAGCTCGGCGACGGTCTCGCGGCTGGTCTCCGGCCCCTGGAGGAAGCGGCAGTTGCGGCCGACCAGCTCGGCCTGCGTGTAGCCGGTGAGGTCCTGGAACGCCCGGTTGGCGAACACGATCGGGTTGTCGGGCCGCCGGGGATCGGTCAGGATCATCGGCATCCGGGTCATCTCGATCGCCGCGAAGAACACGCTGCCGCGGTCGTCGAGACCGGGCTCGCGGATCGTCGCGGATTTGAGATGCGCCAGCGACGGCGCCTCCGCGGAATGGCTGGCTTCCGGCTCCGGCGCTCCGGCCCGATCGTCTTCGCTCACGCCACCACCCGGCTCGCCATACGCCACCCTGCCGGTGGGACTTTCCTCGATGCGGGACAATGGGGGGCAAGAGCGAATCGTGCAAGGCCTACTCTCGCCGTCGGTCGTCGCCGAGGACGCCCGCTCGTCCTTTCGCCCTTACCCACGCCCTTGCCCGGCCCCGAACGCCGTCGCTTCGCGGAGCGGACCGGCTGCCATGCCGGCTCGGGAAACTCGCCGGCTCAAGAAACTCGGCCATCCGGCACGAACGGCCTTGCGGACCCCGGATGCCCTGGCTATAAGCCCGGTCGTCGGCCACGGCCGGCGGTTCGGAGTGTAGCGCAGTCTGGTAGCGCACCACGTTCGGGACGTGGGGGTCGCAGGTTCAAATCCTGCCACTCCGACCAACGCTCTTTACGGAGCGCCAAGTCTTCCCGAGACCATCGAGCATCTGCAAAGATGGACGATGTGCTGATACAAGTGCCTTCGGGCGCGTCGGAGTGTAGCGCAGTCTGGTAGCGCACCACGTTCGGGACGTGGGGGTCGCAGGTTCAAATCCTGCCACTCCGACCATTCTCCCCTTTGGGGATGTGTCTTCCCGAGAATATTATGGCTCTGGCACAGGTTGCGGACAGGGTTCAGTGTCGGACTTCCCCGGATCGGTGGACACCAAGAGCGCTTTCGCGTGAGGTGTGTTTGCCATGCCGTGAACCCACCCCCCTTACCCGGCGGAGTTCCGCCGCCAGATGGTCGCGCTGGTCCGCGCTGGACGCGGCCCCGACCGATCTTGCCCGTGAGTTCGAGCCGTCGGCTCAGGCCATCCGCATGTGGTCGCGCATCGACCAGCCGACAATTACCGATCCCCGGAGCTCCCCTTCGCGGCTCCGGGATATCGATTGATCGACGGAGCTGCCGCATCTCCGGCGCAAGTCACGCCGCCCGCGCTTCCAGGAGGGGCGGCAAGGCCTTGAGGTCGAGAGGCTTCGACAGGAAGCCGTCGAAGCCGGCAGCAAGCGCCGCGGCCTGATCCTCGGCCTGGACGTTCGCGGTGAGCGCCACGAGGCGCAGCCGCGGCAGGTGGTGCATGGATTCATGGGCGCGCACCTGCCGTGCCGCTTCGAGCCCGTCGAGGATCGGCATGCGGATATCGACGAGGGCGAGGTCGAACCGGGGTCCGGCACACGCTGCCTCCTGAAGCCGTGCGACGGCCTCCGCACCGTCCCTGGCCCAGAGCACGACGGCACCGAGGCGCTCGAGGGCCTTGGTGGCGAGCAGCGCGTTGATCGGGTTGTCCTCGGCCAGCAGCACCCGCGGCCGTCGCGACGATGGCCGCAGGGTGCCTTCCTGCGCGCGCGGAACCAGGGTGGGCGGCGGCGCCGGCTCGGCGAGGCGCGCGAGGAGCGAGGTGAGGCGCACGGGCTTGATGAGATAGCGGTCGAATCCGGCTGCCGCCGGGGAGCCGAAATCGCGCCGGTCGAACGGCGACAGCAGCACGATGCTGCGACCCACCTCCGCCTGCCGCGCCGCGGCGGCGATCCCGCGCACGGCGGAATCTCCCAGTGCCCGGTCGGCGATGACCGCATCGAATCCGTCCGTGCGCAGGATCGCGGCGGCTTCGTCGGCCGTTTCGACCATGACGGCCTCGGCGCCGGCCCGACCGAGGCGGCGGGCGATATAGGGCGCCTCGAACGCGGCCGCCGCCACCACCAGGACGCGCCGTCCGGCGAGGCTAGGGGTCTGCGGCCGGGCGCGGCCGGGGACCGGACGCAACGGGAGATGGACCCGGAAGCAGCTCCCCTCCCCGGGCCGCGACGTGACGTCGAGCCGGCCGCCCATGCGGTCGACGAGGCGCCGGGTGATGGCGAGGCCGAGGCCGGTGCCCTCGTGCCGCCGGCTGGCGCTGCCGTCGCCCTGCTCGAATTCCTGGAACAGGAGCGGCAGACGTTCCTCGGGGATGCCCGGACCGGTATCGTGGACGGCGACCGTGAATCCGGTCTCGTCCCAGGCCGCCGTGATGCCGACGCCGCCGGACTCCGTAAACTTCACCGCGTTGCCGGCGAGGTTGATCAGGATCTGGCGCACCCGGTCGGCGTCGCCGATCAGCTGGGCCGGCAGCGCCTCGACGTCGGCGGCGATTTCGAGGCCCTTGTCCTGGGCGCGGGGCGCCAGCAACTCCACGATGCTCTCGACCAGGGAGGCCGGGTCGAACGGTTCGGCGGCCAGGTCGAGGCGGCCAGCCTCGATCTTCGAGAAGTCGAGGATGCCGTCGATGAGCGACAGCAGCGCCTCGCCCGAGGTCTTCACCGCCTCGGCATAGGTGCGCTGCTCGGGGTTGAGCGGCGTGTCGAGCATCAGGTCGGCCATGCCCATGATGCCGTTGAGCGGCGTGCGGAATTCGTGGCTGACGCTGGCGATGAAGCGGGATTTCGCCACGCTCGCGGCCTCGGCCCGGCTGCGCGCCTCCTCGAGGGAGCGGGCCGCTTCGACCCGCTCGGTGACGTCGCGGCCCGCCCGCAGCACCTCGGGCCGCCCGTCGCGCCCGGCGGTCATGGTCTCCACGAAGGCGAACCAGCGCAAGGGCCCGCCATCGGCCGGCAGGATGGCGAGATCGACGAGCCGGGCCCCGTCGGGGCGCTGGCGCAGCTCGCCCCGCTCGACCACCTCGGCCTCCCGGCTCGTGCCGAGCAGTGCCTCGGGCGTGGTGCCGAGCAGCGCGGCGAAGCCCTGGTTGGCGAAGGTGATGCGGCCCTCGGCATTACGCTGGACGACGAGCTCGATCTGCGCCTCGACCAGGGTGCGGTAACGCTGCTCGCTCTCGGAGGTGCGCCAGACGAGATCGTGCAGGCGCTCGACCTCGCCCTCGCGCCGGCTTCGGCCCAGGCGGCTCCATCGCGCCGTCACCCAGGCGAGAACGGCCAGGAATCCGATCGCCACGCAGAGCCACACCATTCCGCATCCTCCTGCGCCATGTCGAGGGTCGAGGATGGCGGCTGGAGCTGAAAGATGAGTGGGGAAAGTCGCTTAGCGAGACCTTTGGTCGATCGTGCAAATCCGCCGATCGGCGGTGACGGTTTGGTGACCGTTGCTCGTCACGCTGCCGCCGGGCGCCGGTCCGAACGGCTGCGATAGGACAGGGCCTCGGCCAGGTGGAGGCGGCGCACCTGCGCTTCGCCGTCGAGGTCGGCGAGCGTCCGGGCGACGCGCAGCACGCGGTGGAAGCCGCGGGCGGAGAGCCGCATGGCGTCGGCCGCGTCGCGGATCAGCGCCATCCCCTCCGGATCGGGTTGAGCCGCCGTCTCGATCAGGGTCGCCGGGCAGGAGGCGTTGGTGGTGCCGGAGGGCTGGCCGGCCTCGGCGTAGCGCCGCTCCTGCAGGAGGCGCGCCGCGGCGACCCGGGCGGCGGCTTCCGCCGAGCCCTCGTCCGGCGGCGGGAGGATCAGGTCGGCGGCGGTGACGGCCGGCACCTCGATCTGGAGGTCGATGCGGTCGAGGAGCGGGCCGGAGAGCCGGGCCTGGTACTGCGCGACGCAGCGCTCGTTGGGCCCGCGCCGGCAGGCGAAGCCCGGCTCCGTCGCCTGGCCGCAGCGGCAGGGGTTCATCGCGGCGACGAGCTGGAACCGGGCCGGGTAGGTCACGCGGTGGTTGGCCCGGGCGATCATCACGTTGCCGGTCTCGAGCGGCTGGCGCAGGGAATCGAGCACCTGGCCGTTGAATTCCGGCAATTCGTCGAGGAAGAGCACGCCGCCATGGGCGAGCGACACCTCGCCGGGCCGGGCGCCGATGCCGCCGCCGACGAGCGCCGCCATCGAGGCGGAATGGTGCGGCGCCCGGAACGGCCGGCGGTTCGACAGCGCGCCGTCCTTCAGCGTGCCCGCGACCGACTGGATCATCGAGACTTCGAGCAGCTCGCGGGGCCGAGCGGCGGCAGGATCGAGGGCAGCCGGGCGGCCAGCATCGACTTGCCGGCCCCGGGCGGGCCGTTCATCAGGAGATTGTGGGCGCCCGCCGCCGCGATCTCGAGCGCCCGCTTGGCGCCCTCCTGGCCCTTGATCTCGCGCAGGTCCGGCAGCGCTCCGGCGGCGGCGGCCACCGCCGGCACCGGGCGGGCCATGACCTGCGTGCCCTTGAAGTGGTTGGCGAGCTGGATCAGCGAGCGCGGCGCCAGCACGTCCATGTCGCCGGCGGCCCAGGCGGCCTCCGGGCCGCTCGCCGCCGGGCAGATCAGCCCGAGGCCCCTTGCATTCGCCGCCATCGCGGCCGGCAGGACGCCGGCCACCGCCGTGAGGCTGCCGTCAAGCGCCAGTTCGCCAAGCACGCAATAGCCCGACAGCGCGTCCGCCGGCAGGGCGCCGATGGCGCACATCATGCCGAGCGCGATCGGCAGGTCGTAGTGCGAGCCTTCCTTCGGCAGGTCGGCGGGGGCGAGGTTGACGGTGATGCGCTTGGCCGGCAGGGCGAGGCCGGAGGCGATCAGCGCCGAGCGCACCCGCTCCCGGGATTCCGCCACCGCCTTGTCGGGCAGCCCGACCACCGTGAAGGCGACGGCGCCGGGGGTGATCTGCACCTGCACGTCGACGGCGCGCGCCTCGATCCCCTCGAAGGCGACGGTGGCGACGCGGGTGACCATGCGGAGGAGGCCTTCGGGCTGGCGATCTACCGCTACGTTAGTTCGCGGACCGCCCCGGCACAACCCGGAACCGCAACACTGCATCCCAGTGGCGAAAAAGACCGTCGCAGCGTTTTCCGACGCCGCAGCGACCGGTTCGTCGACAGAAAATGCGGCAGATTCAAAACCCGAAGCAGCGATCGGGCGCTGGTCCAGACACGAAAAAGCCCGGCACGGGGCCGGGCCATTTCCTCTCATCCCGTGGACCGCTGGCGCCGTGACAGCGCCGGTCCTCGGGGACGGCGCATTACGCCTGGGCGGCCTGGAGGCCCTTCACGCGGGCGGCGAGGCGCGAGACCTTCCGCGACGCGGTGTTCTTGTGCACGATCCCCTTCTGGGACGCGCGCATGATCTCGGGCTCGGCGCTGCGCAGGGCGGTCATGGCGTCGCCATGATTGCCGGCCTCGATCGCCTCCTCGACCTTGCGGATGAAGGTGCGCATGCGGCTGCGGCGCGAGCGGTTGACTGCCGTACGCTTGGCAATCTTGCGGGTCATCTTCTTGGCCGACACGGTGTTGGCCATCGGCGTTCCTCATTCGTAAAAGCGAGGCCCGAGCGATCCCGGCGGGATCGTGGCGTCGCGTGTCAGGGCATGGAAGCACGGGCAACCCGCCGGGCGAAAGCCCGCAGGTCCGCGAGCCGCGGTCTATAGACGCGACCGGGCGGATCGTCAATGGCGGGCTTCCGAGGCCCGGAACACTCTGCCCGCTCAATGGTTGAGGTTCCCACACAGACACGGGAGATTCCCATGATCCGTTCCGCTTCCCTCCTCGCTGCCGGCCTGCTCGCCGTGGCAGGCGTAGCGATCCCGCACCAGGCCGAGGCCAAGGGCTGCATCAAGGGCGCGATCGTCGGCGGGCTCGCCGGCAAGGTGGTCGGCCACGGCAAGGCCGGCGCCGCGGCCGGTTGCGCCGTCGGCCACCACAACGCCAACAAGAAGGCGAGCCAGGCCCAGCAGGGTCAGTGAGCACACGGGCGGTGCGCGCGGGGCGGTAGGCCGCTCCCGCACCTCCGGATTATAAGGGGGCGGCTCCGGCAGCGGGGCCGCCCCTTTCGCATCGAGCCCGTATCACTGGAGCCCGCATGACGTCCCCCGACGGCGCCCTGGTCCTGTTCTCCGGTGGGCAGGATTCCGCCACCTGCCTCGCCTGGGCCCTCGACCGCTTCGCCCATGTCGAGACCCTCGGCTTCGATTACGGCCAGCGCCACCGGATCGAGCTGGACTGTCGGGCCTCCCTGCGCGCCGAGATGACCCGGATCGTGCCGGCCTTCGCCGGGCGCCTCGGCGAGGATCATACCTTGTCCCTCGCGGCCCTCGGCGAGGTCTCCGAGACGGCGCTGACCCGGGAGACCGCCATCGCCATGGAGGCGGGCGGCCTGCCCAATACCTTCGTGCCGGGCCGCAACCTCGTCTTCCTCACCTTCGCGGCCGCCCTCGCCTATCGCCGGGGATTGCGCCACGTCGTCGGCGGCATGTGCGAGACGGATTTCTCGGGCTACCCCGATTGCCGCGACGACACGATCAAGGCGCTGCAAGTCGCGCTCAACCTCGGCATGGAGCGCCGCTTCGTGCTGCACACGCCCCTGATGTGGATCGACAAGGCCGAGACCTGGCGGCTCGCCCGCGACCTCGGCGGCGAGGCCCTGGTCGATCTCATCGTGCGCGAGAGCCATACCTGCTACCTCGGCGAGCGCGGGGCGCTGCACCCTTGGGGCCATGGCTGCGGCACCTGCCCGGCCTGCGCGTTGCGGGCTGCCGGCTATGCGCGGTTCCGCGCCGAGGATGCGTGACGCGCGCTTGCGGCCTGCCCTCCCGTTCGCGCAGAGTGCGCCGCAAATATGGGAGGAGAGACGCATGACCGCCTGCATCGTCGGCTGGAGCCACACGCCCTTCGGCAAGCACGACGCCGAGACCGTCGAGAGCCTGATCGTCCGGGTGACCAACGAGGCGCTGGCCCATGCGGGGATCGGCCCGCAGGACGTCGACGAGATCGTGCTCGGCCACTACAATGCCGGCTTCACCCCGCAGGACTTCACCGCCTCCCTGGTGCTCCAGGCCGATGACGGGTTTCGCTTCAAGCCGGCGACCCGGGTGGAGAATGCCTGCGCCACCGGCTCGGCGGCGGTACACCAGGGCATCAAGACCATCGAGGCCAAGCGTGCCCGGGTGGTGCTGGTGGTCGGCGTCGAGCAGATGACCCGCACGCCCGGCGCGGAGATCGGCCGCACCCTGCTGAAGGCCTCCTACCTGCCGGAGGACGGCGACAACCCGGCGGGCTTCGCCGGCGTGTTCGGCAACATCGCCGGCGCCTATTTCCAGCGCCACGGCGACCAGTCCGACGCACTCGCGATGATCGCCGCCAAGAACCACCGGAACGGCGTCCAGAACCCCTACGCGCAGATGCGCAAGGATCTCGGCTTCGAGTTCTGCCGCACCGAGTCGGACAAAAACCCCTTCGTCGCCGGCCCGCTCAAGCGCACCGATTGCTCGCTGGTCTCCGACGGTGCCGCGGCGATCGTGCTGGCCGATACCGAGACGGCTTTGCGGATGCGCCGCGCCGTCGCCTTCCGGGCCACGGCGCATGCGCAGGACTTCCTGCCGATGTCGAAGCGCGACGTGCTGAAGTTCGAGGGCGCCGCCACCGCCTGGGCCCGGGCGCTCGGCCAGGCCGGCATCACCCTCGACGACCTGTCGCTGGTCGAGACCCACGACTGCTTCACGGTCGCGGAACTCATCGAGTACGAGGCGATGGGCCTGACCAAGGAGGGGCGCGGCGCCGACGCGATCCGCGAGGGCTGGACCGCCAAGGAGGGCAAGCTGCCGGTCAACCCGTCCGGCGGGCTGAAGGCCAAGGGCCACCCGATCGGCGCCACCGGCGTGTCGATGCACGCCCTCTCGGCGATGCAGCTCGTCGGCGAGGCCGGCGGGATGCAGATTCCGGACGCGACGCTCGCCGGCGTGTTCAACATGGGCGGTGTGGCCGTGGCGAACTACGTCAGCGTGCTCGAGCGCATCAAGTAGGATCGAGGAGCGCAGGATCATGACGGCGTAACGATGTCGGCCTTCCTGGTCCTGCTGCTCGCCTACACGATCAGCCAGTTCGATCGTGGCTTCCTGGCGATGGTCGCGCCGGATCTCGGGCCCGAGCTCGGCCTCGGGCCGTCCGACCTGGCGTTGCTCTCGGCGGGCTGGTTCCTGGCCTTCGCGGCCGGCCAGGTGCCGACCGGGCTCCTCCTCGACCGGATCGGGCCGCGGCGCACGGTGGCGGGCTTCCTGGTGCTGGCGGCCTTCGGGGCGGGGCTGCTCGGCCTGGCGCATGGTTTTGCCGGCGCCGCCGCCGCGATGGCGCTGATCGGGCTCGGCTGCGCGCCGGCCCTGATGGGCGGGATGTACCTGTTCGGCCGGTCCTATCCGCCCGAGCGCTTCGCCATGCTGTCCTCGCTGATGATCGGGCTCGGCACCTCGGGCGACCTTCTCGGTTCCACGCCCTTGGCGTGGGCGAGCCATGCCTTCGGCTGGCGCACGATCCTGTTCGGGCTGGCCCTCGTCACCCTGGCGGCGGCCGGGCTGGTCCTGTGGCTGATCGAGGATCCGCCGCAACTCGCCGATCCGCACAAGGGTCCGGCAACGACCTCGGTCTGGCGCGGCTTTGGCGAGGTCGCCCGGATGCGGGCCCTGTGGCCGGTCTTCCCCGTCGTCTTCGTCAGCTACGCGGTCGTGATCGCGACGCGCTCGCTCTGGGTCGGGTCGTATCTCGGCAGCGTCCACGGCCTCGACGCGCTCCAGCGCGGCAACGGCACCCTGGCGATGAGCGCCGCCATGGCGGCCGGCGCCATCGGCTACGGGCCGCTGGAGCGGCTGGTGCGCGATCCGAAGCGCACGGCCCTTGCCGGTTGCCTCGTCACCGGGCTGGCGCTCTCAGGGCTCGGCCTGTTCGGCGGCGGCTCGACGGCGTTGGCCGTCGCGCTCCTGGCGCTGACCGGCGCGGCGGGCCTGAGCTACGGCATCCTGATGGCCCATGCCCGGCTTTTCTTCCCCGCCCACCTGCTCGGGCGCGGCGTCGCCTTCATGAACATCGTCTTCATGGGCGGCGCGGCGGCGATCCAGGGCCTGTCGGCCCTGTTCGTGCTGGGGACCGGTGGGCTCGAGCCGGATGCGCTGTACGGCCGGCTGTTCCTGGCCTACGGGCTGGCGCTGCTGGCGGCGACGGTGGTGTATGCCTTCGCCCCGCGGGAGCCGGTATTCGGGCAGGTCGCACCTGCCGATCCCGGTCGAGGAGCGCCCGCCCCTACCCCGCCTCCCCCGGCGTCCGCGCCCGCAGCGCCAGGGCGTGCAGGCCGCGCTTGAACGCGTCGTCGAGGAGCGCATTCACCATGCGGTGACGCTCCACCCGGCTCTTTCCCTCGAAGGCCGCCGACACCACATCGAGACGGAAGTGAGTTTCCCCCCCTTCGCGCCAGCCGGAATGACCGGCATGCTGGTGTGACTCGTCGACGACGCTCAGCGCCGTCGGCGCCAGGCGCTCCTCCAGCGTCGTCCTGATCCAGTCGCCCAGACTCATCGCGCACCCGTCCTTAACCTGCTTCGGATCGAGTGACCGGAGCGGGCCCCACCCGTCAAGCCGTCCGGTTCCGCCTGCGGCATCAGGCCCGCAGGCCTTGTGCCCGCCCCGCCGCCCCTCATAATCGCCCCGTCATGGATCTGAACTCGCCCCTGTTCGACCGCATCCGCATCCGGCCCTCGTGCGACGAGCCGAAGAAGGCCGAGGGTCCGGCCTGCGACCGGCCGGGCTGCACCCAGCCCGGGCTGCACAAGGCGCCCAAGGGGCGCAAGCAGGAGGGCCAGTACTGGCGCTTCTGCATGCAACACGTGCGCGAGTATAACGCCTCGTACAATTACTTCGACGGGATGAACGACGCCGCCGTCCAGGCCTACCAGAAGGACGCGGTGATCGGGCATCGCCCGACCTGGGCGATGGGCGTCAATCCCGGCGGGAAAACCGGCCCGAAGCCCGACGCGGCCCCGCGCGACTGGGACTACGTCGACCCGCTCGGCATCCTGCGCGGCGAGGGCGCCGGCCCGGCCGCGTCGCGCCGCGCCCGGGCGGAGCCGCCGCCGCCGCGCTACTCGGCCCCGGTACGCAAGGCGCTCGACGTGCTCGGCCTCGACGAGGGCGCCGACCAGGCCGCCATCAAGGCCCAGTACAAGGCGCTGGTGAAGCGCTTCCACCCCGATGCCAATGGCGGCGACCGCTCGTTCGAGGATCGCCTGCGCGACATCATCAAGGCCCACGACACCCTGCGGGGCGCCGGCCTGTGCTGAGGCCGGTGCCGCTCCCGCGCCGGGCACGGATCTCGCATCCCTGATCCGTCGCGAAAGGGGCTCGAAAGTGGGCGCCTGCCCCATATATCCGGGTCAGGCACGTTTGCGCCGGCTCCCCCCGCAGACTAATGACATGCGGCGCCCGCCGGACTCTCCCGCGCCGTCGCGACATCCGCAGGATCGCCCGAGGACGGGCGGCCTGCCCCGACGAGGCTCCGTATGCTTGCTGAGAAGACGCCACCCGCTCTCCCGGACACGACCGTCTCGGTGCGCAAGGTGTTCGGGATCGATTCGAACCTCGAGGTGCCGGCCTTCTCGGCCACCGACGAGCACGTGCCGGATCTCGATCCCGACTACCTGTTCGACCGCGAGACCACGCTGGCGATCCTCGCGGGCTTCGCCCGCAACCGCCGGGTGATGATCACCGGCTATCACGGCACCGGCAAGTCGACCCACGTGGAGCAGGTCGCCGCGCGGCTGAACTGGCCCTGCGTGCGCATCAACCTCGACAGCCACGTCTCGCGCATCGACCTCGTCGGCAAGGACGCGATCGTGCTCCAGGAGGGCAAGCAGGTCACCGCCTTCCAGGACGGCATCCTGCCCTGGGCGCTGCAGAACAACGTCGCGCTGGTCTTCGACGAGTACGATGCCGGCCGGCCGGACGTGATGTTCGTGATCCAGCGCGTGCTCGAAGTGTCGGGCCGCCTGACGCTCCTCGACCAGAAGCGGGTGATCCGCCCGCATCCCGGCTTCCGCCTGTTCGCCACCGCCAACACGGTCGGCCTCGGCGACACGTCGGGCCTGTATCACGGCACCCAGCAGATCAACCAGGGCCAGATGGACCGCTGGTCGATCGTCACCACGCTCAACTACCTGCCGCACGACCGCGAGGTCGACATCGTGCTGTCCAAGGCGCCGCATTACCGCGGCGAGGGCGGGCGCGACATCGTCAACAAGATGGTGCGCGTCGCCGACCTCACCCGCAACGCCTTCATCAACGGCGACCTGTCGACCGTGATGAGCCCGCGCACGGTGATCACCTGGGCCGAGAATGCCGACATCTTCAACGATATCGGCTTCGCCTTCCGGGTGACCTTCCTCAACAAGTGCGACGAGCTGGAGCGCGCGCTGGTGGCCGAGTTCTACCAGCGCTCCTTCGGCAAGGAGCTGCCCGAGAGCGCGGTGAACGTCGCACTGAGCTGAACCGGGAGCAACCCCGATGGATGACCCGACCCTCGATCACCGGCGCGACGGCACCGACGCGGTCGAGGGCCGGGCGTCCTACGAGCGGGACTATTTCTCCTGGGTGCAGGAGCAGGTGGCGCTGATTCGGGCGCGCCGCTTCGACGAGGTCGACGCGGAGCACGTAGCCGAGGAGCTGGAGGATTTGGGCAAGAGCCAGCTCTCCCGGCTCCACAGCACCTTGCGCGTCCTCGTGATGCACATGCTGAAGTGGGACCAGCAGCCCGAGCACCGGACGGCAAGCTGGATTTTCTCGATCGCCGAGCAGCGGCGGCGCTATCGTCGGTTGCTGCGCGACAATCCCGGCCTCAAGCCGCACCGGGAAGCGACGCTCGCCGATGCCTATGAGGAAGCCCGACTATGGGCCGCGGATGAGACCCATCTCGAACCCGACGACTTCCCGAAGGCCTGCCCCTACACCTGGGACGATCTCCTGGACCGTCCCTTCGACTTCGACTCGCTGAAGAAGTAGCCGCGCCATGTCCATCTCCAACCGCAAGCCCGGCGAGAAGCGCGAGTCCGTCGCCGAGCCGCTGAAGCGCTCGGTGGCCGGGACGCTGCGGGCCATCGCCCGCAAGGCCGAGATCGAGGTCACCTTCGCGACCGACCGGCCGGCGCTGACCGGCGACAAGGCCCGGCTGCCCGAGCCGCCGCGCAAGCTCTCCCCCGGCGACGTCGCGATCCTGCGCGGCCACGCCGATTCGATGGCGCTTCGCCTCGCCTGCCACGACAACGCCGTCCACCGCCGCCTCGCCCCCGAGAACGCCGCCGCCCGCGCGGTCTTCGACGCGGTCGAGCAGGCCCGGGTCGAGGCGATCGGCTCGCGCCGCATGGCGGGCGTGGCCGGCAACCTCACGGCGATGCTGGAGGACCGCTACCATCGGGGCGGCAAGTACGAGGAGATCACCGACCGGGCCGACGCGCCGATGGAGGATGCGGTCGCCCTGATGGTGCGCGAGCGCCTGACCGGCCAGGCCCCGCCCCCGGCCGCGCAGCGCATCGTCGGGCTGTGGCGCGAGTTCATCGAGGATCGCGCCGGGCGCAACCTCGACGGGCTGATGGGCAACCTCGAGGACCAGCGCGCCTTCGCCCGCTCGGTGCGCGACCTGCTCTCCTCCCTCGACATGGCGGACGAGGCCCCCCTCGATCCCGACGACGAGGAGAACGACGACGAGAACGAGGCCGAATCCGACGAGCAGCAGGCCGGCGAGGGCGAGGCCGAGCAGCAGAGCCAGGGCGACCGGGCCGAGATGGAGGTCTCGGACGAGGCCTCCGACGAGATCGAGGAAGGTGCCACCGAGGCCGCCGACGCGCCGTCCGGCGAGTTGCCGGAGGATGCCGAGGACGCCGACTCCGAAGAGGCCTCCGAATCGTGGCGCCCGCCGGGCCCGCGGGCCAACGAGCCGCGCGGCCCGGACTACAAGGTGTTTTCCCAGAAATACGACGAGGTCGTCCACGCCGAGGACCTGTGCGACGCCGACGAGCTGGCGCGCCTGCGCTCCTACCTCGACAAGCAGCTCGCCCATCTCCAGGGCGTGGTCGGGCGCCTCGCCAACCGTCTCCAGCGGCGTCTCCTGGCGCAGCAGAACCGCGCTTGGGAATTCGACCTCGAGGAAGGCCAGCTCGATCCGGCCCGCCTGATGCGCGTCGTGATCGACCCGTTCCAACCGCTCTCGTTCAAGCACGAGAAGGACACCAACTTCCGCGATACGGTCGTCACCCTGCTGCTCGACAATTCGGGCTCGATGCGCGGCCGGCCGATCACCGTGGCGGCCACCTGCGCCGACATCCTGGCCCGCACGCTGGAGCGCTGCGGCGTCAAGGTCGAAATCCTGGGCTTCACGACGCGGGCCTGGAAGGGCGGCCAGTCGCGCGAGGCCTGGCTGCAATCGGGCAAGCCGCCGACCCCGGGGCGGCTCAACGACCTGCGCCACATCGTCTACAAGTCGGCGGACGCGCCGTGGCGCCGGGCGCGCAAGAATCTCGGCCTGATGATGCGCGAGGGCCTGCTCAAGGAGAACATCGACGGCGAGGCCCTGGACTGGGCCCACAAGCGCCTGCTCGGCCGGCCCGAGCAGCGCCGCATCCTGATGGTGATCTCCGACGGCGCCCCGGTCGACGATTCGACCCTCTCGGTCAATCCGGGCAACTACCTGGAGCGCCACCTGCGCTACGTCATCGACGAGATCGAAACCCGCTCCCCGGTGGAGCTGCTCGCCATCGGCATCGGCCACGACGTGACCCGCTACTACCGCCGGGCCGTGACCATCATCGATGCCGAGGAACTCGGCGGCGTGATGACCGAGAAGCTGGCCGAGCTGTTCGAGGAGGATGCCGGTCCCGCGCCGAGGCGCCGGATGGCGGCGGGCGGGCGGCGATAGGTCTTCGTCCTCTCCCACTCACGACCTCATCCTGAGGTGTCAGTCGATTGCGAATCGACTGACCTCGAAGGAGGGCTCCAGGAATCGCCAAGACTTCTGGAGCCCTCCTTCGAGGCTCGCATACGCTCGCACCTCAGGATGAGGTCGCAGGTAGGATGAATGATGTCATCGACTACCATGCGTCCAACACGAAAAACCCCCGGGCGCCGCAGCGCATCCGGGGGTTTTTGGCGATCGTCCTGACGAAGGAGGCGCCGGGCGCCTCCTTCGTGAAAAGAATCAGGCCGCCTCGGCGAGCTTCTTCTCGATCTCGCGCTTCAGCAGGCGGGCGTTCTGCGACAGGTCGGTCTCGCCGGCCTTGACCAGGAACGCGTCGAGGCCGCCGCGGTGCTCGACCGAGCGCAGGGCGTTGGCCGAGATGCGCAGGCGCACCGAGCGGCCGAGCGTGTCGGACAGCAGGGTGACGTTGCACAGGTTCGGCAGGAACCGACGCTTGGTCTTGTGGTTCGAGTGGCTCACGAGGTGGCCGGTGAGCACCCCCTTACCGGTGAGCTCGCAGCGACGCGCCATGGTCTATATCCTCAACTGGTCTTCGTTCGGCGAGGGACCGCGCAACGCGAGAGCCGGGCGTGCTGCGCACCCCGGTTGAACCGGACCCCGCGAAGTCCCTGGAAAGCACGCGCCTATAGAGGCAGAGTCAGGGTCTCGTCAAGGTCTCGGGCTGCGCCGCCCCGTTCGCGGCGGCGTGCGCCCCGCGCGCCCGCGAGACGATCCGTTAACCCTGATCGCGTCACGATAGGGCCAGATTCCCCCCGCTTCATCGGTGGCGGGCGACGGCGTTCGAGATCGGTTTCCCCCATGCGTTCCAAGGCCCTCCTCTCGCTCGCCGTCACGGCGGGGCTCGCCCTTCCGGCCGGCGAGGCGACGCCGGCCCAGGCCGCGCGGGGCCGCGCGCCGAAGGCCGGCGAGACCACGGTCACGGTCGATTACGGCATCACGCTGGCCGGCGTGCCGATCGGGACCGCGCAGGTCATCGGCGCGACGCAGGGCCCGCGCTACACCATGGATGTCAGCGCCCGCCTCACCGGCCTCGTCGGGGCGATCACCGGCGGCTACGGCTCAGGGAGGGCGAGCGGCACGGTGGCGGCCCGGCCGGTGCCGGCGGCCTTCGCCCTCGCCTCCCACAGCGCCAGCGCCTCGATCACCGTGCGGATGGCGCTCGCCCGCGGCAACGTGGTCGCTTCCGACATCGCGCCGCCGCTCGTCCCCGATCCCGAGCGAGTCACGGTGAGCGAGGTCCACAAGCGCGGCGTCATCGATCCGGTGAGCGCCCTGATGATGCCCGCCCAAGGGCGCGGCGACCTCACCGATCCGCAGAACTGCAACCGCACCATCCCGGTCTTCGACGGCGCGAGCCGGTTCAACGTGGTGCTGACCTATGCCGAGACCCGCAGCATCCAGAAGCCCGGCTATGCCGGCCCGGTGCTGGTCTGCAACGCCCGCTACCAGCCGATCGCCGGCCACCGGCCGGACCGGCCGGGGGTGAAGTTCATGGAGGACAACACCGAGATGTCGGTGTGGCTCGCCCCCGTCGAGGGTGCGCGGGTGCTGCTGCCCCTGCGCATCGCCGTGCGCACCCAGATCGGCCTGAACATCATCGAGGCGACGCGGTGGTCCCAGAACGGCGGCCAGGGCGTTCCGGACACGACCGTGCAGGCGGCGGCGCAGAGCCCGGAGCCGCCCCCGGCGGACGGGCGCTAGGACCATGCGCCGCGCCCTCCCCCTCCTCCTGCTGCTCGCCCCGCTCCCGGCCCTGGCGCAAGGGCTCTCGACCGGACCCGATTGCGGCGGCGACGCCTATTCCTCGGCGACGATCGGCACCAACCCGCCCGGACCGCTGGTCGCGGTGCCGGACACCCTCTGCGCCGACCTCGAGCAGGGCCGGGCGCCGAGCACCCGCATCGACGTGATCGCGCCCGGCCTGGCGCCGCCGCCTCCTTATGGCGACCCGTATGGCGATCGGTACGCCCCCGCCCCATATGACGGGAGGCCGCTGCTCGGGCCACGGCCGCCCCGCGGCCGCGATCCGGTGCGCTGAAGGGGTCGCACGACGATCCCGGCGCGGAGTGCGGGACGGCGCGGCGGCCGCTGCCGGTAATCGCCCCGAGGATGTCTGTCCGACCCGATGACGCGCCGCTCCCTCTCACCGCAGGCCCGCTTGCGCGGCGCCACGGCGGTGCTCGGTCCCACCAATACCGGCAAGACCCACCTCGCCATCGAGCGGATGCTCGGCCACCCGACGGGCATGATCGGCCTGCCGCTGCGGCTGCTGGCGCGTGAGGTCTATCACCGCGTCGTCGAGCGGATCGGCCCCGAACGGGTCGCCCTCGTCACCGGCGAGGAGAAGATCAAGCCGAACCGGCCGAGCTACTGGATCTGCACCGCCGAGGCGATGCCGCGGGACAACACCGTCGACTTCGTCGGCATCGACGAGATCCAGCTCGGGCCGACCGCGACCGCGGCCACACCTTCACCGACCGGCTGCTGCACCAGCGCGGCCGCGAGGAGACGCTGCTGATCGGCTCGGCCACGATGGAGCCGCTGGTCAAGTCGCTGATCCCGGGCATCCACGTCACGACGCGGCCGCGGCTGTCGCAGCTGAGCTTCGCCGGCAGCCGCAAGCTCTCGCGCCTGCCCCAGCGCAGCGCCATCGTGGCCTTCTCGGCCGAGGAGGTCTACGCCATCGCCGAGTTGCTGCGGCGCCAGCGCGGCGGCGCCGCGGTGGTGCTCGGCGCCCTCTCGCCCCGCACCCGCAACGCCCAAGTCGAGCTCTACCAGTCCGGCGAGGTCGATTACCTGGTGGCGACCGACGCGGTCGGCATGGGCCTCAACCTCGACGTCGACCACGTCGCCTTCGCGTCGAACCGCAAATACGACGGCACGCGCTTCCGCGACCTCTCCCCGTCCGAGATGGCGCAGATCGCGGGGCGCGCCGGACGCCACCTGCGCGACGGCACCTTCGGCACCACCGGGCGCTGCCCGCCGATGGAGGCCGAAATGGTCGAGGCCCTGGAGGGCCACACCTTCGAGCCGCTGCGGATGCTGCAATGGCGCAATCCCGACCTCGATTTCCGCTCGGTCGACGCGCTGCGCCGCAGCCTCGGCGAGCATCCGAGCGAGCGCGGGCTCACCCGCGCGCCGACCGGCGACGACGAGGCCGCCCTCGACCTCCTGGCCAAGGAGGACGACATCCGCGACTACGCCACCTCGAAGAGCGCGGTCGAGCGGCTGTGGCAGGTCTGCGGCGTGCCGGACTATCGCAAATCCGCGATCCAGACCCATGCCGACCTGATCGCCCAGCTCTTTCGGTTCCTGATGCGCGGCATGGCCGGGCGCATCCCGGTCGACTGGTTCTCGCAGCATGTGGCGATGGTCGACCGCACCGACGGCGACATCGACGCCCTGTCGCAGCGCATCGCGCATGTGCGCACATGGACCTTCGTGGCGAACAGACCCGACTGGCTCGCCGACCCGGAGCATTGGCAGGGCGAGACGCGTCGGGTAGAGGACAGGCTGTCCGACGCCCTGCACGAGCGGCTGGCGAGTCGATTCGTCGATCGGCGCACCAGCGTGCTGATGCGGCGCCTGAGAGAGAATACCATGTTGGAAGCTGAGATCACCGCGGGCGGCGACGTGACGGTCGAGGGACAGCACGTCGGCCACCTGCACGGATTCCAGTTCGTGCCGGATCCCGGTGCCGAGGGCCAGGAGGCCAAGACCCTGCGCAGCGCCGCCGAGAAGGCGCTGGCGAGCGAGATCGAGGCGCGGGCCGACCGGTTCGCCGCCGCGGCCGACGCGGCGCTCGTGCTCTCGAACGACGGCACGATCCGCTGGACCGGCAACCCGGTCGCCAAGCTGGTCCCGGGCGAGAAGCTCTACGCCCCCGGCCTGCGGCTGCTCGCCGACGAGCAGCTCAGCGGGCCGGCCCGCGAGAAGGTCGAGACCCGGCTGAATGCCTGGCTCAAGGCGCATATCGTTCGCCTGCTCGGCCCCGCCCTCGAGCTCGAGACCGCCGCCGACCTCACGGGGCTCGCCCGCGGCATCGGCTTCCAGGTCGCGGAGGCGCTCGGCGTGCTGGAGCGCGCCAAGGTCCTCACCGAGATGCGCAGCCTCGACCAGGAGGGCCGTGCGGCGCTTCGCAAGCACGGCGTGCGCTTCGGCGCCTACCACATCACCATGCCGGCGCTCCTGAAGCCCGCGCCCCGCACCCTGGCGGCGCAGCTCTGGGCGCTGCAGAACGGCGGCCTCGACCAGCGCGGCCTCGACGAGATCGCGCATCTCGCCGGCTCGGGCCGGACCTCGATGCCGGTGGACCCCGAGATCGCCAAGGGCCTCTACCGCGCCGCCGGCTTCCGGGTCTGCGGCGGCCGGGCGGTGCGCGTCGACATCCTCGAGCGCCTGGCCGACCTGATCCGTCCGGCGATCGCCTACGTGCCCGGCACCACCCCCGGCGAGCCGCCTCCGGGCACTGCCGACAAGGACGGCTTCGTGCCGACCGTCGGCATGACCTCGCTCGTCGGCTGCTCGGGCGAGGATTTCTCCTCGATCCTGAAATCGCTCGGCTACGTCGTCGACCGTCGTCCCGGCCCGGCCATCACCGTCGCCCTGCGTCCCGCCGCCCCGACGGTGCCGGTGCAGCCGAAGGTGGCGGAGACCGGCGAGGCGTCGGCCGAGGCGGGCGAGGCCGCGACCGGTGACGAGGCGCCGACCGAGGCCGTGACGGCGGAAGCGGCCTCCGACGACGCGCCGGCCGAGGCCACCGCGCAGGACGAGACCTCCGCCGAGGCGACCGAGGCCCATGAGACCGAGGTCCAACAGACCGAGGCGCGAGAGGTCGAGGCCCAAGAGGTTGAGGCCCAAGAGGTCGAGGCGCCTGCCGCGGAGCCGGTCCAGGCCGAGCCGGCGGAGCCGATCCAGGAGAGTGTGGCTTACGACGCCGCCTCCGAGGACGCTGCCGTGGAGGCGCCCGTCTCCGAGGAGCCGGCCCCGGGCGAGGCTGAGACCGCCGAGGCTGCGCCTGCCGCGCAGGCCGAGTCGGGCGAGACCGCCGAAGGCACCGAGGTCGAAGCCGCTGGCGAGACCACCGAGGCGCCAGCCGAGCCGGCGGAGCCGATCGTCATCGAGGTGTGGCGGATGCACCGCCACCAGCGCAACCACGCGCCGCGCCACCAGGGCCGCGGCCGGCCGCAGGACGGCCAGCAGCGCGAGGGCGGCCAGCGCGACGGCCGGTCCCGTGGCGGCTTCCCGCGTCCGGAGGGCGGCGAGGGTGCGCCGGCGGAGCAGCGCGCGGCTCATCGTGGCCCTCGCGAGGGCCAGCGCTGGGGTGACCGGCGCCCGGGCGAGAACCGCGGCGAGCGTCCCGCCGGAGAAGGCCGGCCCGAGAACCGGTTCGAGGGCCGCGGCGGCGAGAACCGTGGCGAGGGCCGCCGCGACGGGCGTCCCCCGCGCGGGCCGCATCCGGGAGGCCGCGAGGGCGGTCGTCCGCCGCAGGACCGGCGCGACGGCGCTCCCCGCAACGGCGGCATGCACGAGGCCCGGTCGCCCCGGCGCGACCGCGCCCCGGATCCGGATTCGCCTTTCGCCAAGCTCCTCGCCCTCAAGGCGCAGATGGAGTCGCGAGACGGCGACAAGCGCTGAGCCATGCGCGCGGACCGGCAGCGCCTCGACAAGTGGCTGTGGTTCGCGCGCTTCGCCAAGACGCGCTCGCTGGCCGCGCGCCTGATCGAGGACGGCTTCGTGAGGGTGAACGGCCAGCGGGCCGACGCCCCCTCGAAGGCGCTGGCGGTGGGCGACGTGGTCACGGTCGCGGCCCAGCACGTCACGGCGGCGGTGCGGGTGGTCGATCTCGGCGAGCGGCGGGGTCCGGCACCCGAGGCCCGGCTGCTCTTTGACGATCTCTCCGCCGTCCCCCCGGCGGGGCCGGAACCCGGCGGGGCGGACTGACCGTCCGCAACCGCGCTTGGCACGCGAAAGCGTGACGCGAAGGCGACGCTCGACGGCAACGCGACCCCGCCCCGCAATGGGCGGCTTGCAAGCCCGCCCTCCCGGGTCTAAGGCCCGCCCCACACGCCCGGGCGCCGCGCGAGCGCTCTTTCGTCTTCGAGGTTTCACCGGCCCATGACCTACGTCGTCACCGACAACTGCATCAAGTGCAAGTACATGGACTGCGTGGAGGTGTGTCCGGTCGACTGCTTCTACGAGGGCGAGAACATGCTCGTCATCCAGCCGGACGAGTGCATCGATTGCGGCGTGTGCGAGCCCGAATGCCCGGCCGAGGCGATCAAGCCCGACACCGAGCCGGGCCTGGAGAGCTGGCTGAAGCTGAACGCCGACATGGCGAAGAGCTGGCCCAACATCACCCAGAAGAAGGCCGCCCCGGCCGACGCCAAGGAGTGGGACGGCAAGACCGGCAAGTTCGAGGCGCATTTCTCGGCCAATCCCGGCTCCGGCGACTGAGCGAAGCCGCGTGATCCGGCGGGGATGGTTGCCGACCTGTTGCTATCCCTGTCCCGACCGCATGACGGGTCTGCGATTTACCCGCCAAGCTGGTGAAATCGGGTGCAAGGTGCCTGCGCGGCCGCGCCGGGCGCCTGAATTTTTTTGATTTTCAAGCCTCTTCGTGCTAGCTTCTTCGTCGCCGTCGCTTTTCGTCCGACGTGCGGCCTTCGTCCACCGAGCGGGAATTTTTCGATGGGACGGGGCGGCATGCGATCAGCCAAGGTGGATCCTATCCGGTCCGCAGCGCGTTCGGACGTTCCTTAGCTATGGTTTGACAGGGACTGGCGGGCGCCCCTCGGGACGTCCGGCAGGCGCGTATTTTTCGCCGGGTGCCCTGACCCGGATGAATGATCCGGTCGCGGACATTGCCGCGAACGGTGACCTGGAGGCAACCCCCGCATGACGACCGCCAAGAAGACGACAGCCGCCCGGCAGGGATTCAAGACCGGCGAAGCGGTCGTGTATCCGGCTCACGGCGTCGGCCGCATCACGGCCATCGAGGAGCAGGAGATCGCCGGCTACAAACTCGAGCTGTTCGTGGTGGCGTTCGAGAAGGACAAGATGGTCCTGCGGGTCCCGACCGCCAAGGCCAATTCCGTCGGCATGCGCAAGCTCGCCGAGCCGGAACTGGTCAAGAAGGCGCTCGACGTGCTGACTGGCCGCGCCCGGGTGAAGCGCACCATGTGGTCGCGCCGGGCCCAGGAATACGAGGCGAAGATCAATTCCGGCGACCTGATCGCCGTGACCGAGGTGGTGCGCGACCTCTTCCGCTCCGACGCCCAGCCCGAGCAATCCTATTCCGAGCGCCAGCTCTACGAGGCCGCCCTCGACCGGGTGGTGCGCGAGATCGCGGCGGTGAACCGCATCACCGACACCGAGTCGCTCAAGCTCATCGAGCAGAGCCTCGCCAAGTCGCCGCGCCGCGCCAAGGGCGCCGAAGCCGAGGCCGACGGCGAGGACGTGCAGGACGAGGCCGAGGCCGCCTGAGGCCCCCACTCCTGTCCACCAGACGATCGAGAGCCCGGCCCCGTGCCGGGCTTTCGCATGTTCGGGCCTCCCTTCCCGAGCGTCCGCCTCATACCGCCGCCGGGTCATCGTGCCCGTGAAACAATCGCACCGCCGAGGATTTTTTCGCGGTGCGGGAACCTCCGGCCTGGTCCCGCCGTTGTCGCAGGCCTTGCGGTGTAACGGGCGCGCTCCATGCTGCGCCCCGGCCTCATCGCGACACACAGCGCTCACCATAGCGGCGGAGGCGGGGATGGCGGAAATCGCAGGCATACGTCGGCAGTTCGTGCGAGTTGCGATGGATGCGCCCTTCCTCGAACGGGAGGAGGAGCGCGGCCTCGCGGTGCGCTGGAAGGACGAACGCGACGAGCAGGCCCTGCACCGCCTGATCTCCGCCCATATGCGGCTCGTGATCGCCCTGGCCGGCCGCTTCCGCCATTACGGCCTGCCGATGGCGGACCTGGTCCAGGAGGGCCATGTCGGCCTGATGGAGGCCGCCGCCCGCTTCGAGCCGGAGCGGGAGGTGCGCTTCTCGACCTACGCGACCTGGTGGATCCGCGCCTCGATCCAGGACTATATCCTGCGCAACTGGTCGATCGTCCGCGGCGGCACCTCCTCGGCCCAGAAGGCCCTGTTCTTCAATCTCCGCCGCCTGCGTGCCCGGCTGATGCAGTCGACCGACGAGCGCGTCGGCGACGAGATCCACCGCCGCATCGCCACCGCCATCGGCGTCTCCCGCGAGGACGTGGCGCTGATGGATGCCCGTCTCTCCGGCCCGGACATGTCCCTCAATGCTCCCGTCGGCGATGACGGCGAGGCCTCGGCCGAGCGGGTCGACTTCCTGGTCGACACCTCTCCCCTGCCCGACGAGACCGTCTCCGACGCCGTCGACGGCGAGCGCCGCCTGACCTGGCTGCGCCAGGCGCTCACGGTGCTCTCCGAGCGCGAGTTGCGTATCCTGCACGAGCGGCGCCTCGCCGAGGACCAGGCGACCTTGGAGGCCCTGGGCCATCGCCTCGGCATCTCGAAGGAGCGTGTGCGCCAGATCGAGAACCGCGCCCTTGAGAAGCTCCGTCGTGCCCTGGCCGAGCGTTTCCCGCAGTCGAATGCGACCGGGATGAGCGCCTACGTCTGAGGCCGTTCGATCGGTCCTGGCGAAGACCGACGCCCCCGCGTCGGTCCGGGGCCGCCGAAAGCGGCGCCCGGAGTTCCAAACCATCCTGGCTCGGGATGAGCGGGACGCGATCCGCCTTCCCTCGATCACCCGCGCACCCGGCTTCTGCACGCCGCTTTTGCGGCTGCGGAATGACGAGGTGGCCCCTGGGGCTGGGGAGCGGGTCGTACACAGCCTTCCCAGCGTCCGATCAGCGCCCTTCCCGGAATTCACACCGGCCACGACGTCCCGGAACCACGCGGCGGAACTGGAACACCATCGATCAGGCCGCATCGTCACGGGCGCCGACAGACCGGCGGACGCATCCTCACCGATCCTCGATCGTCAGCTTCTGGAAGCCCTTTGCTGCCAGCTTCGGCCGCTTGGCGCTGAGGATGCGGGAGTTTACTCCCGTCCAGCCGATCTCGCCCGAGAGGCGGCCGTACTCGATCTTCGGACAGCGGTTCATCACCATGGTGACGCCCCGCGCCTCGGCCCGGGCCGCCGCCTCGTCGTTGCGCACGCCGAGCTGCATCCAGATCACCCCCGGCAGCGGGTCGAGGGCCAAAGCCTCGTCGACGAGGGGGCCGGCAGCTTCGGAATTGCGGAAGATCTCCACCATGTCGACCGGCTGGCGGAGATCGGCGAGGCGCGCCACCACCGGCCGGCCCAGGAGTTCGGTTCCCGCGAGGCCCGGATTGACCGGAATCACCTGGTAGCCGCGCTCCAGCAGGTATTTGGTGACGATCCAGCTCGGCCGGGCCGGGTTGGCGGAGGCGCCGACCAGCGCGATGCTGCGCACCTGCCGCAGGATCTTCCTCAGGTGCTCGTCGTCGTAGCGGTCGTGGCTCATCGGGCGGCCTTCCGGTCGAGGAATGCCGCGATCCCGTCCTCGGCGGAACGGGCGAGCATGTTCTGCGTCATCACCCGGCCCGCATGGGCGTAGGCCTCCGCCAGCGGCATCTCCAGCTGCTCGTAGAAGGCGCGCTTGCCGACCCGCACCGTATAGGCGCTGCGCGCCGCGATTCCGGCGGCGAGATCCTGCGCCTGACGAAGCGCCGCGCCGGCGGGCACCACCCGGTTGACGAGACCGAGCGCCCGCGCCTCCTCGGCATCCGCCATCTCGGCGGTGAGCAGCATCGCCATCGCGGCCTTGCGCGACAGGTTGCGCGACAACGCCACCATCGGGGTCGAGCAGAACAGGCCGATCTGCACGCCCGGGGTGGCGAAGCGGGCCGCCCCGCCGGCCACGGCGAGGTCGCAGGAGGCGACCAGCTGGCAGCCGGCCGCCGTCGCGATCCCCTCCACCGCGGCGATCACCGGCTGCGGCAGGGCCGGAATCGCCATCATCACCGACGAGCAGAGGTCGAACAGCTCCGCGAAGCGCGCAGCCCCCGGTCGGCTTCCGCCCGGTAGGCGGTCATCTCCTTCAGGTCGTGGCCGGCGCAGAAGGCCGGGCCTTCCGCCGCCAGCACCACGGCGCGCACGCTCTCGTCCCGGGAGAGGCGGGCGAACTCCTCCGAGAGCGCGGTAAGCATCGCGTGCGAGAGGGCGTTGCGGGCCTGGGGCCGGTTGAGAACGAGGGTCGCGACGCCGTCATGGTCATCGCGGAGGAGCAGGTGATCGGACATGCGGTCTCAAATGAGGGGCGGAACGGATGGCCTATTGTCCGGTGCCGGGCGCCGTGCTGCAAGATCGTGCATGACGACAACCGGACACGCCCCACGCATGCCTGCCGCCCTCATGATGGACCGCGATGCGGTCGCGGCCTTCCTCGACGAGGCCTTTCCGCAGATCCATCACGGCGGGCCCGGCCCGGTGGTCGAGAGCGTCGGCCCGATGACAGCCACGATGCGCCTGCCCTATCACGAGCGCCACCTGCGCCCCGGCGGCACAATTTCCGGCCCGGCGATGATGGCGCTCGCCGACGTGGCGCTCTACGTCGCGATCCTGTCCCAGATCGGCCCGGTGGCGCTCGCCGTCACCACCAACCTGTCGTTCAACTTCATGCGCAAGCCCGCGCAAGCCGATCTCCTGGCGGAAGCGCGCCTGCTCAAGCTCGGCCGCTCGCTCGCCGTCGGCGAGGTGCTGATCCGGAGTTCGGGCCGGAAGGACCGGAGCTCCGACGACCTCGTCTGCCACGCGACCGGCACCTACGCGATCCCGCCAAAATAGCGGTATCATGATACCGCTACGCCGAAGCTGCTCGAAAATCTCGCTTTTTTGCCGTTTCGGGTTTTTCGGTTCGCTTGACGCGGGTGGGAACCTCCGTTAATGAGCCGGCATCGCCGCTGCGCGCTCAGTCCTGACCGCGGCGGCGTCCTGTTTTTTTCGTCAAGACTTCCGGGACTTATCCGCGATGAAGACTTTTTCGCTGAAGCCCGCCGACGTCGACAAGAAGTGGGTGATCATCGACGCGGAGGGCCTCGTGGTCGGCCGCCTGGCGTCGATCATCGCGATGCGTCTGCGGGGCAAGCACAAGCCCCAGTACACGCCCCACGTCGATTGCGGCGATAACGTCATCGTCATCAATGCCGAGAAGGTGAAGTTCACCGGCCGCAAGTATAACCAGAAGGTGTACTACCACCACACTGGTTACGCCGGCGGCATCAAGGAGCGCTCGGCCAAGTTCATCCTCGAGGGTCGCTTCCCCGAGCGCATCGTCGAGAAGGCCGTGGAGCGCATGCTGCCGCGCGGCCCGCTGTTCCGGCAGATCCTGGGCAACCTCCGGGTCTACAAGGGCAACGAGCATCCCCACACCGCCCAGCAGCCGGAGACGCTCGACGTCGCCGCTCTCAACCGCAAGAACGTGAGCGCGTAAGATGGCGACCCTTCAGTCTCTCGCCGACCTCGGCCAGGCCAGCAAGGCCCAGAACTCGTCGCAGGGCGAGAACGAGGCCCCGGTCCACGTCCAGAAGCTGGACTCCCTCGGCCGCGCCTACGCGACCGGCAAGCGCAAGGACGCGATCGCCCGCGTGTGGATCAAGCCCGGCGCCGGCAAGATCACGGTGAATGACCGCCCGGTCGACACCTACTTCGCCCGCCCGGTGCTGCGCATGATCCTGCAGCAGCCGCTCCAGATCGTCGACCGCGTCGACCAGTACGACATCGTCGTGACGGTCGCCGGCGGCGGCCTCTCCGGCCAGGCCGGCGCGGTGCGCCACGGCCTGTCCAAGGCCCTGACCTACTTCGAGCCGGAGCTGCGCTCCCCGCTGAAGCGCGAGGGCTTCCTGACCCGCGATCCGCGCGTGGTCGAGCGCAAGAAGTACGGCCGCAAGAAGGCCCGCCGCAGCTTCCAGTTCTCGAAGCGCTAAAGCGACCTTTCCGGTCCTTGCAAACAAGGAGGGCGGGCCCGCGAGGGCCCGCCCTTTCTTCATGGGGCGTTGTGTTCGCTCAGGCGCTCAGAGCCCGCTCCAGCTCGCCCTTCGACATGGTGGAGCGCCCCGGGATGTTCTTCTCCCGCGCCTTCTTCATCAGTTCGGCCTTGGTCGGCCCGCCAGTTCCGCGGCCGGCATGCGAGGCCTTGCGCGCCGCCGCGGCCTTCTTCGCCACGTCCTTCGGCTGCTTCGAATGCTGCTTGCCCTTGGCGCTGTCGGCGCGCTTCTTAGCGGTGGAGCGCTTGTACTCGTCGTCGGAGAGCGATTCCCGAGCCTTCTTCGGCAGGTAGCGTTCGCCGGTCTCGCCGCTCTCCTTGCCCGACTTGGTGTCCCACTCCTCTTCGGTCCATTGCTTGAGGTGGTTGTCGGACGACTTCTTGCCCTCGTAGCCGCCACCCTCCTCCTTGTATTCCTGCACCGCCATCTGGGCCTTGCGCGCCGACCACTGGCCGGGCTTGCCGCCCTTCGACGACCGGGTGACGTCCTTCTTGACCTTCTCCCACAGCTTCGGGTCGGTCTTCTTGGCGGTTCCGGCCATGATGTGCTCCTGACGTCGGCTCTCGTCGATCTGGCAGCACAACCGGGGCGCGCGGGCCGGGTTCCTCTGGGGCGGGTTCTCCGGCTGTGGACAGGCCTGCGACATGAGACCGTCGCGGATCACGCGGCACAGTCCGCCCTCGCGGACCGTCATTGCCGATTGACTCGACGGCCCGCCGCCCGCCATCACCACGCGCGCCGCCCGGCATCGGCCGGTGGAGCGCCACGGAGACCTCGCCCATGACCCGCAAGCACAGCCCGAGCGTCTTCATCGACGGCGAGGCCGGCACGACCGGTCTCGGCATCCGCGAGCGCCTGGACGCCTTTTCCGACATCACGGTCCGGTCGATCCCGCACGAGAGCCGCAAGGATCCGGAGGCGAAGCGCACGCTCCTGTCCGAGGTCGACCTCGTCATCCTCTGCCTGCCCGACGAAGCCTCGCGCGAGACGGCGGCGCTCGCCGATTCGCTCCCCGGCGGCGGCCCGCGGCTGCTCGATGCCAGCACCGCCTACCGGGTCGATCCGGCCTGGACCTACGGCTTCGCCGAACTGGCGCCGGAGCAGGAGGCCGCCATCCGGGCCTCGCGCCGGGTCTCCAACCCGGGCTGCTACCCGACCGGCGGCATCGCACTCCTGCGCCCGCTGATCGATGCCGGCCTGATCCCGGCCGACCACCCCATCAGCATCAACGCGGTCTCTGGCTACAGCGGCGGCGGCCGCAAGATGATCGAGGCCTACGAGGCCGGCGAGGCCCCGGCCTTCCAGCTCTACGGCCTCGGCTTCGGTCACAAGCACCTGCCCGAGACCCAGAAATACAGCGGCCTGACCCGCCGCCCGATCTTCGTGCCGTCGGTGGGCAATTTCCGCCAGGGCATGCTGGTGTCGATCCCGCTGCATCTCGACCTGCTGCCCGGCCGCCCGAAGGTGGCCGATCTGGAGGCTGCGCTGGCCGCCCGCTATGCCGGCACCACACTGGTCAAGGTCGTCACTGCGGCCGAGGACGGCGCCGACCGCGAGCGCATCGAGCCCGAGGCGCTGAACGACACCGACACGCTCGAACTCCGGGTGTTCGGCTCCGACACCCACCGCCAGGCGCTGCTGGTCGCGCGTCTCGACAATCTCGGCAAGGGCGCCTCGGGCGCCGCGGTGCAGAACCTGCGCCTGATGCTCGATCTCGCTTGAGCGTCCGGCTGCCGGAGAGCGCCTCCCCCCTTTCGGTAATCCAGGCGCCTGTCCGGTCACCCCAACAATACTGACATCCCCGATGCCATCCCGGGGCTCGCCAGCGGCAAGAACCCGGGATCCATGACCGCTCATGCTTCAGGATGAAGCGGAACGCCGACCGCCTCGTTCGGCATCGTGAGCGTTCATGGATCCCATGGTTCCACTGTCGCGGCCCCGGAATGACGATGGAGGGTTCGCGGTCGGTGCTCCCGATCGAACGGGCCCGAGCCTACCCCCGCGACGGGATCTCCAGCCCGCGCTGCACCGCCGGCCGCGCGAGGCCCCGCTCCAGCCACGCCGGCACGGCCGCGAGGGCATCGTACTCCACCAGCGCCCGCGCCTCATAGAAGCCGATCAGGTTGCGCACCCAGCCGAGCATCGCGATGTCTGCGATGGTGCAGTCCGCCCCCATGATCCAGTCGCGACCGGACAGCCGCGTCTCCAGT
This sequence comes from Methylobacterium aquaticum, assembly GCF_016804325.1. Classification (NCBI taxonomy): domain Bacteria; kingdom Pseudomonadati; phylum Pseudomonadota; class Alphaproteobacteria; order Hyphomicrobiales; family Methylobacteriaceae; genus Methylobacterium; species Methylobacterium aquaticum. The sequence goes on along the minus strand of NZ_CP043627.1, from coordinate 5,697,506 downwards.
ACCCCGAGCAGCCGCTTCGACTCGTCACGGTAGCGGTTCAGGGGCCGCTTGTCCTCGATCTCGCGACCGGCGAATTTATGGAAGTAGCCGAGCTGGCCGAAGATTGGCCCGAGCGCCGCCATCTGGAAGAACAGCCACTGCGCGGTCTCGTAGCGCCCCGCCGGATCGGCGGGGATCAGCCGCCCGGTCTTCTCCGCAAGATAGAGCAGGATCGCGCCCGATTCGAACAGGGCGAAGGGTCGGCCCCCCGGCCCGTCCGGATCGATGATCGCCGGGATCTTGCCGTTCGGGTTGAGCGACAGGAACTCCGGATTCCAGGTCTCGTTTCTTCCGATGTCGACGGCATGAGGCTCGTAAGGGAGCCCCAGTTCCTCAAGGGCGATCGACACCTTCACGCCGTTCGGCGTCGGCCAGGAATAGAGCTGGATCCGGTCCGGATGCCGGGCCGGCCAGCGGGCGGTGATCGGGAAGGCGGAGAGATCGGGCATCGCCGGGAAACTCCCTCGAGGGGATTTCGACGATACCCGACCGCGCCGGCCTGCGTCAGTCCTTCGCGGCGAAGTGCTTGGCCAGCAGCGGCAGGTGGTCGGTCCCGTGGCCGGCCTCGACCAGCCCGTCGAGATCGGCCAGCACCCCCTCGGCGACCCTGCGCTCGGCGCCAAGCCCCTCGGCCATCGCCACGTAGTAGCTCAGGTCCTTGCGGGCATTGGCGATCGAGAACCGCATCGGCGAGGAATCGCCCGCGAGCAGGAAGGGCGACAACCGGTCGAGCGCGGCGCCGTGGCCGCCGCCCTTGCGCAACACCTCGACCAGCACCTCGGGTGCGATGCCGGCCCGGCCGGCGCAGGCCGCCGCCTCGGCGATCAGCGCGACGGAGCCGAGCGACACGTAATTGTGCAGGAGCTTGAGGGTATGGCCCGCCCCGGCCTCGGGACCGGCATGAAAAATGTTCTCGGCGAAGGCCGAGAGCAGCGGCTGCATCGCCTCGAACAGGTCCGGCTCGGCCCCGACCAAGAGGTTGAGCCGCCCTTCCGCCGCCTCCTTCGGGGTGCGGGTCATCGGCGCGTCGAGGAAGCGCCCGCCGGCTCGCGCCACCGCCGCGGCAACCCGCGCCGTCGAGGCCGGAACCGCGGTCGAGCAATCGATCACCACCGTGCCGGGCCGCAACGAGGCGAGAAGCCCGTGATCGCCCAGCAACACGTCCTCGACCTGCGGCGTGCCGGTGACGCACAGGATCACCACCTCGCTCGCCCGCGCCAGGGAGGCCCGGTCGGCGTGGCGCGTCGCGCCCAGGGCGTCGAGGTCGTCCGTCGGCTGGTTGCCCGGATGGTCGAGATAGCCCAGCGGCCAGCCCTTGCGCGCGATGTTGAGGGCGATGCCATGGCCCATCAGCCCGACGCCGACGATGCCCACGCTCTGCTTGCTCATGATGACGTCTCCTCGATGAAAAAGATCAGGCGAGCGCACGGCGCACGGCGTCCGCTACCTCGGTGCAGGTGGCACCACCGCCGAGATCGCGCGGCACCGCCCGGCCCTCGCGCAACACCGCGCCGACCGCCGCCTCGATCCGGTCCGCCGCGACGGCGAGGCCCGCATCGGCCTTCCGGCCGGCGAGCCAGCGCAGCATCATCGCCCCCGACAGGATGGTGGCGACCGGGCTCGCGACGTTCTGGCCCGCGATGTCCGGCGCCGAGCCGTGGGCGCCCTGGAACAGGGCGTGGCTGTCGCCGATCTCGCCCGAGGGCGAGATGCCCATCCCGCCGACGGTCGCGGCGCCGAGATCCGAGATGATGTCGCCGAACATGTTCTCGGCCACGATCACGTCGTAGAAGTCGGGCCGCTTGAGCATGTGCACGGTGATCGCGTCGGCATAGGCGTAATCGATGGCGATGCCGGGATAGCCGGCATGGACCTCGTCGCAGATCCGGCGGAAGAAGGCGTAGGACCGCAGGATGTTGGCCTTGTCGCAGACCGTGACACGGCTCTGCCCGTCGCGCGGCGCGCCGGAACGCTTGGCCGCGAGATCGAAGGCGAAGCGCGCCACCCGCTCGGTGCCCTTTCGCGTCACCACGAGGCTGTCGGAGGCGACTTCGTCGCGAAGGACCACCCCGGCGCCGCGGCTGGCATACAGCCCCTCGGTGTTCTCGCGCACGATGACGTAGTCGATGCCGCCGCCCTCGAAGGCGCGCAGGGGCGAGAGCACGCCGGGCAGCAGCTTGATCGGCCGGACGTTGGCGTAGAGGTCGAGGCGGAAGCGCAGGCGCAGGTGCAGGTCGTTGCCGACTTCCGTCCCGTCCGGGTACACCACGCCCGGCAGGCCGGCGGCCCCGTGCAGGATTGCGTCGGCGTCGCGGCAGCCCGCGAAGGTGTCGTCCGGCAGAACCTCGCCGCTCTTCACATAGTGGCCGGCCCCGCCCTCCAGCATCGCGAAGGCGAGGGTGCCGGCGCCGCAGGCTTCCGTCAGCACCGCCATCGCCGCCTGCGTCACCTCGGGCCCGATGCCGTC
>NZ_CP043627.1:4855000-4997500 GCF_016804325.1 Methylobacterium aquaticum | reverse complement strand
CGCCTTCTTCCGCGGCACCTGCCAGCGGGGCATCTACGACAACATGAAGACCGCGGTCGAGACGATCTTCGTCGGGCGCGAGCGCGCCTACAACCGCCGCTTCCTGCAGATGTGCTCGCACTACCTCGTCGAGCCCGTGGCCTGCACGCCCGCGTCAGGCTGGGAGAAGGGGCAGGTCGAGAACCAGGTCGGGCTGGTGCGCGAGCGCCTGTTCACCCCGCGCGTCCGGGTGAGAAGCTACGACGAGCTCAACGCCCTGCTGCTCGACGGGGTCGTCGCCTACGCCAAGGCCCACCCGCATCCCGAGCAGCGCGAACTGACGATCTGGCAGGCCTTCGAAGCCGAACGGGGAGCCCTGGTCCCCTACGCCGGACGCTTCGACGGCTTCCACGCCGTCCCGGCGGCCGTGTCCTCGACCTGCCTGGTGCGCTTCGACAACAACAAGTACTCGGTCATGGCCTCGGCCATCGGTCGCCCGGTCGAGGTGCGCGCCTATGCCGAGCGCATCGAGATCCGCCAGGACGGACGCGTCGTCGCCGAGCACCCGCGGGCCTTCGGACGCGGCCAGACGGTGTTCGACCCCTGGCACTACGTCCCCGTGCTCGCCCGCAAGCCCGGCGCGCTGCGCAACGGCGCACCGTTCAAGGACTGGGTCCTGCCCGCCGCCCTCGAACGGATCCGCCGCAAGCTCGCCGGCAGCGCCGACGGCGACCGCCAGATGGTCGAGATCCTCACCGCCGTGCTCGGCGACGGCCTCTCCGCGGTCGAAGCGGCCAGCGCCGAGGCACTGCGCGAGGGCGTGCACTCGGCCGACGTGGTGCTCAACATCCTGGCCCGCCAGCGGGAGCCGCCCGCGCCCGTCTCGCTGCTGACGCCCGAGAGCCTGCGGCTGCGCCACGAGCCGGTCGCCGACTGTGCCCGCTACGACAGCCTGAGGAGAGCCCCATGATGGAACGTCAGCAGATCCTCGCCACCATGGGCGAGCTGAAGCTGTTCGGGATGAAGGCGGCCTACGACGAGATCATCAAGGTCGCCCTCAAGCGCAGCCACGAACCGCAGCAGATCGTCGGCGACCTGTTGCAGGCCGAGATCAGCGAGAAGCAGGCGCGCTCGATCCGCTACCAGATGACGATTGCCAAGCTGCCCCTGGCCAAGGACCTCGCCGAGTTCGCCTTTGCCGGGACGCCGATCAACGAAGGTCTGGTGCGCGACCTCTGCGGCGGCGAGTTCCTGGCCCACCAGCGCAACGTCGTGCTGGTGGGCGGCACCGGCACGGGCAAGACGCACCTGGCCATCGCGGTCGCCCGGTCGTGCATCCGGGACGGGGCGCGGGCCCGGTTCTACAACGTGGTCGACCTCGTCAACCGGCTCGAGGCCGAGGCGCGAGCCGGCCGGCAGGGCCGCATCGCCGACCACCTCGCCCGGCCCGACCTGGTGGTGCTGGACGAACTCGGCTACCTGCCGTTCGCGCAGTCGGGCGGTCAGCTGCTGTTCCACCTGATCAGCCGGCTCTACGAGACCACCTCGATCGTGGTGACGACCAACCTGGCGTTCGGGGAGTGGCCGAGCGTGTTTGCCGGCGACGCCAAGATGACGACGGCACTGCTCGATCGGCTGACCCACCACTGCGAGATCGTCGAGACCGGCAACGAGAGCTGGCGCTTCAAGAACCGGGCGTGAGGGCGGCCTGTGCGCGGCTCATCCTGGCCCCCTGCTCAGCCCGGCTGCGCCACCCCGACCCGCTTCGCCGGGCTGAGCAGGGGCGTCGCGCATGCTCAACAAGGGGGCCCGATTGGACGCCGATCAGGGGTCCCGTTCCGATGCCGTTTGACAGCGTGTCCGGCTCACGTGCGTGCAGGACCGTGAGCGAAAGCGGGGGATAGCGCTTTTGCTTGCCGATCGGCGGCAGAACCGTGATGCGGCGATAGCGGAATTCGACCGAGGCGGTGACGAGCCGCCCTCGCTGATCGCGAACCTCGATCCGATGAAGGCTGATGACGGCGACCTCATCATCTCGTTGGCGATCGTGTGCTGGCCGTCACCCGGCCAGCCGATCGACGCAGCTGCGCATGATGAGGTGCGTGCCAAGATCATGGGCCAGAAAGAAGAGTTCGTAGATGTCGCTCTTCCGGTCACCGATATGCATGCAACGGTCCGGCGCGGCAAACAGCGATGTGGACTGGCGAAGGCTCTCCAGCCAGCGGAAGCTCTCTCTCTACTCGATCGGTACGTGGTTCGGATTGACCTTGCACTTGACCGCGTTCGCGCCTTTGAACTTCTGCCGCGACCAGAACTTCACCGCCGCAAGCCCGAGCGACAGGCCGTCGGTGGTCACCGCGAGCGAGGCATGCATGAGCAGACCATACAGCGTGTGCATGCGAACCTGACCTGCCTTGTCGCGCCCCGTGGTGACGGTGCGGGTGATCCCGACGGCCTCATGTCTCTCGCGCTGGAACGTGAACTCGGTCGTATCCTGGAGGACCAATATAGGGTCCTCACTGGCCCGCACACGCTCGCGTGTCGATGCGAAGTGACCCGACAGGATCTGCGCCTCGCTGACCCATTCGTCGGAAAAAACAGTATACGACTTTGGTGCTGGCCCAGTCCTGGCAGGCAAATGGCACGCTGGCGCCGAGGCTACGGCCCATATGTCCGACGAGCCGGTGCAGCCGCTGCTCGAGGCGGGCATCGGCAAAAGTGCTACCGACCAGTTTCTCTTCCCACCGGCACCGTGTGGCAACGGGCATGGAACACTTCGTCTTCCAGGAGTTCAAGTGTCTCCCAACAAATCACCGGTGAGGCCGATCCCACAACGCTCCAAGCTTGACCATGGATGTGGGTAAAAGGAAGCGTCACCGAGCGCTTGCGAGCAGACGATCAAACTGGCTCTCACATCTCCGCCCGCAGGGGCCGGCTGAGCAGGCCGGCGATGGCCTCGTCGAGCTGAAGCGTGCCGGCTACCAGGCCGGCCACCGCCTCGGCGACCGGCATCTCGACCCCGCGGCGGCGGGCCAGCGCCACCAGCCCCTGCGCGGTGAGCGCTCCTTCCGCGAGCTTGCCGCCGGAGGCTTCCGCCAGGCTCGTGCCGCGCCCGAGCCGTTCGCCGAAGGCGAAGTTGCGCGATTGCGCCGAGGCGGCGGTGAGCACCAGGTCGCCGAGCCCGGACAGGCCCATCAGGGTCTCTGGGGAGGCGTCCCAGGCGCGGGCAAAGCGCATCAGTTCGGCGAAGCTGCGGGCGACGAGGGCCGCCCGGGCGCTCTCCCCGAGGCCCCGGCCGATCGCCGCCCCGCAGGCGATGGCGAGCACGTTCTTGGCCGCCCCGCCGATCTCGACCCCGCGCGGGTCGCTGCCGTGATAGACCCGGAAGGTCGGCCCGGAAAGGGCCGCAGCCAGATGCGCCGCCAGGGCGCCGTCGCGGCTCGCCAGCGTCACGGCGGTCGGCAACCCGCGGGCGACATCCGCCGCGAAGCTCGGGCCGGACAGCACCGCGATGGGCGCGCCCGGCGCGGCCTCGGCGGCGACGTCGGTCAGGAAGGCGTCGGTGCCGCGCTCGATACCCTTGGCGCACAGGATCAGGGCGGCGTCGGGCCGCAACTGCGGGCGCAAGGCGACCAGCACGCCTCGCAGCGTCTGGGCCGGCGTCACCACCAGAACCGCCTCGGCCTCGGCGAGGTCCGCGGCGGCGGCGGTGGGGCGCACGCCCGGATGCAGCGTCACGCCGGGGAGGTGGCGGGCATTCTCGCGGGAGCGGGCCATGTCGGCGGCACTGTTTGCATCGCGCATCCACAGCACCACCGGCCGCTCGGCGGCGGAGGCTGCCGCGTTGGCGAGCGCCGTGCCCCAGGCCCCGCCGCCCAGGACCGCGATCGGGCCGATGCCAGTCATGATGTCCGTCCGCCGCGGCTACGGGCGGGGCCGCTGCCCGCCAGGGCGCCGGCGAGCCCGAGGAAGACTAGTACGGCTTCGTCGAGACGATTCATGTCAGCCGCGTCGAGGCCGCCGATGTGAACTCCGATCTTCTGCCGCGGCACGGTCGTGATCTTGTCGACCATCAGGCGGCATGGGGCTCGCAGGCCGTTACCGTCATTCGGGATGATGGGAAGTCTGAACAAGGGTGCGTCCGTGGGGTCGGTCGTGAAGGCGCAGATCGTGATGGAATCGGTTGCCGCGAAGGCATCGTCCTGAAGGATGACGGCAGGGCGCGGCTTGCCGGCGTAGTCCTTGCCGCCTGAGACGGTCCAGATCTCGCCGCGGGTCATCGCAGAGCCTGTCAGCGTTCCAAGTCGGTTGAGATCGTATCGATGAAATCCTGGTCGTCCTGCGCCTGGCGGCTCGCAGCGACGGCTTCCGCCTGCCGCTGCGCTTCGCGCCGGAAGGCCGGCGTGCGCACGTCCGGTACGAGGATTTCGATTCGGCGCCGATCCGGACCGGGGTTCGTCCGGCCGGGCGGTCTCGACGGCTTCGGCTGGGACATGGCGTGCCTTCCGGGCTCCCCGATCGTACATCCCGGCGGATCGGCGAACGGGTTTTCGCGAGATGCCGAAAACCAGCCGTCCGAGGATGGCTCAAGCGAACTTACTCTAAGCCGGCGCCGCCCGCCCCGCCACCAGCGGGGAAATCCGCCGCCGTCAGCCGATACAGCCGGTGCGGCCGCAATTCGTGCCCTTCGGGCAGCCCCGGATGGTCGAACCCGCCGACCTCGCTCATGCCGAGGCGTTCCATCACCCGGAGCGACGGCGCGTTCACCGCGGCCGTGTAGGCCACGACCTCGCTCAGGGCGCAGCGGGAGAAGGCGTCGGCCAGCGCCAGGCGGGCGCCGCGCACGGCAAAGCCCCGGCCCCAGGCCGGCCAGGCGAGGCGCCAGCCGATCTCGACCAGGCTGGTCTCCTGCCCGAGCAGCCCCCCGAGGGGCAGCGGCCGGGCCGGGCGCCAGCAGCCGACGAAGCCGCAGAACCCCTCCGGCGCCTCGACCACCCAGGGGCCGAACCCGTCCTCGTCGAAGCGCCGGGCGAGCGCGCGGGCCTCGGTCTGGCTCTCGCGGGCGCTCTTGGGCGCGGGGAAGAACCGCATCACCTCCGGGTCGGCGCAGAGCGCCGCGAAGGGCTCGTCGTCGGAGAGCCGCCAGCGCCGCAGGCAGAAATCCTCGCCCTGCAGGCGCTCGGGCGGCGCCGCCGCCCGCCGCTTGCGCCGCCACAGCAGCGAGCGGTGGTTGAGCGCGGCGAGGTCCTGCCGGCCCTCCAGCACGGCTTCGCCCAGGCTCAGGGCCAGGTCCAGACGCTCGGGCGGCATGTTGGCCCAGGCGGGCGGGGCCACGCTCTCGCGCCAGGGGCCGCCGCAGGCATTGTCGAGCAGGATGCGGGCAAAGCAGTGATTCTGCGAGACCGGCCAGCCCGGATGCGCCGCGGCGGCGGCGGGCAGGCGCTCGTCGACCAGTTCCCGCCAGCGGCGCTGCTGCGCCTCGGTCTCCGCTCGGGTCATCCGGCGGCTTTGTCCTGCACCGCGTCCTTGGCCTGCGCGAAGGGCCAGCGCGGCCGGGCCGGGGCGGTGATGTCGTCGGTGAGGCCGAGGCGCAGCCGCTCGATGCCGGCCCAGGCGATCATCGCGCCGTTGTCGCCGCAGAGCGGCAGGGGCGGGGCGACCAGCGGCAGCCCGGCCTCGCCGGCCTGGCGGGCGAGCGCCCGGCGCAGGGCGCCGTTGGCCGCGACGCCCCCGGCCGCCACGAGCGCGGTCGGGTGGCCGGCGACCGGGCCGAAATCGCGCAGGGCGACCCGCACCCGGTCGACCACCACGTCGACGACCGCCGCCTGGAAGCCGGCGCAGAGATCGGCGACGTCCTGGTTGGTCAGCGGTGCGATGCGCTCGGCCTCGATCCGCAACGCCGTCTTGAGGCCGGACAGCGAAAAGTTCGGCTCGCGCCGCCCGAGCATCGGCCGCGGCAGGGTGAAGCGCTCCGGGTTGCCGCTCTCGGCGGCGCGCTCGACCTCCGGCCCGCCCGGATAGGCGAGCCCTAAGAGCTTCGCCACCTTGTCGAAGGCCTCGCCGATGGCGTCGTCGATGGTGCCGCCCAGGCGCACATACTCGCCGACGCCCTTGACCGCCACGAGCTGGGTGTGGCCGCCGGAGGCCAGCAGCAGCAGGTACGGGAAGGCGAGGCCGTCGGTGAGCCGGGCGGTCAGCGCGTGCGCCTCGAGGTGGTTGACCGCGACCAGCGGCTTGCGCGCCACCAGCGCCAGGGTCTTGCCGGTGACGAGCCCGACCAGCACGCCGCCGATCAGGCCCGGCCCCGCCGCGACCGCGATGCCGTCGAGATCGGCAAGCCGCATCCCGGCATTGTCGAGCGCCCGGGCGACCAGCCGGTCCAGCACCTCGACATGGGCGCGCGCCGCGATCTCCGGCACCACCCCGCCATAGGCGGCGTGCTCGGCGATCTGGCTCAGCACCTCGTTGGAGCGGATCGCGCCGCGCCCGTCCTCCTCCACCGTCACGATCGCGGCCGCGGTCTCGTCGCAGGTGGTTTCGATCCCGAGGACGTTCATGGTGGGGGCATGGTCTCGCGAGGGGGCTGGCACGCCGCGCGGCGGCCGGTATGGTGCCCTCCAGATAACCCGCCGGGCAGGACCGGCAAAGGGGTCGGATGGATGGGGTGGGGCGCATTGAGGCGGGACGCGTGACGCGGGCGACGGATAGCGGGACCGCCCTCGGGGTCTGGGTCGCGCGGCCGCTGCCGGCCGGCGCGCGCACGGCCGGGCGCGTCGCGGCCCTGGGTCACCGCCCGCTCCTCGCTCCGGTCCTCGATCTCGCGCTCAGCGGCGCGCCGGCGCCGGACGGCCCGTTCGATGCCCTGGTCCTGACGAGCGCGAGCGCGGTGCCGGCACTCGCCGGCTCCCCGCTGGCCGCGCTTCCGGCCTATTGCGTCGGCACCCGCACGGCTGTCGCCGCGCGGGTGGCGGGGCTCGGGCCCGTCCACGAGGCCGGGGGCGACGCCCTGGCGCTGGCCGACCTGATCGGGCGCGCCCTGCCGCGCGGGGCGCGCCTCCTCCACGCCGCCGGGCGCGAGCGCAAGGACGAGCCGGGCGACACGCTCGCCGCCCGCGGCTACCGGCTCACGGTCTGGGTCGCCTACGCGGCCCGGCCCCTGCCGGTCCTGCCGGAGCCGGTGGCCGCGGCGCTTGATGCCGGCACCCTCGATGCCGCGCTGCATTATTCCCGGCGCAGCGCCGCGACGGCGTTCGGTCTCGCCCGCGCGGCCGGGCGGGAGGAGGCGTTCGGCCGCCTGGCGCATCATTGCCTGTCGGCCGACGTGGCCGCGCCCCTGGTCGCGGCCGGGATCCTGTCCCATGTGGTCGCGACGCGGCCGGACGAGGAGACCCTCCTGTCCGGCCTGCACCCCATTCGACAGGACAGTGACGCAGAGGCGTCGCCGGCCCTTCGCCCGGGCCAGGAGCGATGCTAAGGGACGATCAATCGTTGCGCGGCCCGGGCGGGATCCTGCCCCGTGGTCGCGCCCACGCCGAGCCGATCAGGCCGCCTTCCGGCGCGCCCCGGCCCGGACCCACTGGTGAGGATCTTCGGCCGTGACCCCATCCGACAAGGACCAGAAGGATTCGCGCAACCGTCCCGGCGGCCGCGGCGGCAACCCGGCGGATGGGCCGATCATCGACCTGAAGGCCACCCGCGTCGCCGATGTGCCCAAGGACGCGTCCAAGGACGCGCCGAAGACCGAGCCCGGCAAGTCCGAGCCGGGCAAGCCGTTCGAGGCGTCCAAGACCGAGGCGTCCAAGACCGACGCGTCCAAGACCGACGCCGTGAAGCCCGGCGTGACGGCTCCTGTGACCGGGAAGCCCGGTGAGACGCCGAAGACGGCCGAGGTTCCGAAGCCCGGCACCACGGGCGCGACTGGCGCGACCGCGACCTCGGGATTCTCGGGCACGGCACCGAAGCCCGGTGCGACCGGCGCGACGTCTGGCCCTGCCTCGACCTCGGGCGCCTCCGGTGCCCCGGCACCGAAGCCGGCCGGCGGCGCGACCGGGGGCGCCGCGACGCCCGTCGGCGCGACGGGGGCCACCTCGTCGAAGCCCGGCGAGATCAAGCCCGGCGCGACGGCCTCCGCGACGGCCTCGGCCGTCTCCCCGACCGGGAGCGCCCCGAAATCTCCGACCGGCACGGTGGTCACGGGCCCGGGCAGCGGCCCGCTCAAGGTCGGCGAGACCAAGCCGGGTGACGGGAAGCCCGTGACGCCGGTGGCCGGTGCGACCGGTGGCGGCAAGTCTCCGGAGACCGGCAAGTCTCCGGAAACAAAATCCCCCACCGCCGGTACAGGGGCGACGACCGGCGCCGCTTCGGCGGGCTCGGCCCCCAACCCGGCCGGCGCCACCGGCGCGAAGCCCTCGGCGGTGCCGCTCTCGACGGTCCCCAAGACCGGACCCCAGTCCGGAGGGACGACCGCCTCCGGCGCGACCCCGCCGAAGGATGCCCCAAAGTCCGAGGCCGCCAAGACCGCGAGCACCACCACGAGCACAGTCCCGGCGACCGCGGCCTCGCAGACCCGCTCCGGTGCCGGCTTCGGCTCGGTGCTGGCCGCCTCGCTGCTCGGCGGCGTGGTCGGCGCGGGCCTGCTCTACGGCGTGACGACCTATGGTCCGGCCTACGGCATCAACCTGCCGAAGCCCGCGGCGCCGCAGACCGATGCCGCCGGCACGGTGCCGCTGGAGCAGCGCCTGGCCGATCTCGCGCCGCGCGACAGCGTCCAGGCCCTCGACCGCCGCATCGCCTCGCTCGAAACGAGCGTCCGCCCGCTGCCCGACGCCGTGCGGGCGGCCGACGCCGCCGCCAAGGCCGCGAGCCAGCGCGCCGACGAGGCCCTGCGCAAGGCGGACGCTGCGCCCGCCACCGGCCAGGCGGCACCCGCCGCCCAGGCGCCGGGCCAATCGCCGAATGCCGCGCCGAGCGCCGGCATCGATCCGGCCCGCCTCCAGGGCCTGGAGAAGCAGATCGCCGAGCTCCAGAGCCGCCCCGGCGGGACCGATGCCGGCCTGCGCCAGCGGGTCGACGGCCTCGCCCAGGCGGTGACGGCGCTCCAGGGCCGCGGCGACGGCGCCGAGCTGCGCGGCCGCCTCGACGGGCTCGACAAGGGGCTGAAGGCGATCCAGGCCGATCTCGGCACCCGCGCGGCGGCCGAGGAGCAGGCCGACAAGGCGCTCGGCCAGCGCATCGACGAGTTGCGCACGGCCCTCGACAGCCGGGCCAAGGCCGCCGACCAGCGCTTCGACGGGCTTCAGCAGGGGCTCGACGCCCGCACCAAGACCGTCGACCAGCGCCTCGCCGACCTCGCCAAGGCGGTCGAGGGCCGGGCGGAGGCGAGCAGCGTCCAGGCGGCGCTCCGGGTCGTGGCCTCCGACCGGATCGCCAGCGCGCTGGCCTCCGGCGCGCCCTATGCCGACGCCCTGGCGACCCTGAAGCAGCTCGATCCGGGCCAGGCCGGGGCGCTCGCGCCGCTGGAGCCGTTCGCCCAGAGCGGCGCGCCGACGGCGGCGTCGCTCGCCCAGAGCTTCCAGCCGGTCGCCGCCAAGCTGAACGCGGCGGCTTTGGCCGCCCGGCAGAAGGCGGTGGCCGAGCGCGGCAGCATCACCGACCGGCTGACCAGCATGGCGGAATCGATCGTCTCGGTGAAGAAGGTCGGATCCGAGGGCCCGACCCCGGCGCCGAGCAAGGCCGGCGATCCGACCGAGGCCGGGGTGGCGAAGATCCAGGACGCGCTCGCCCGCGGCGCGGTGGCGGAGGCCGCGCAAGCCTTCGACGCCCTGCCGGAGCAGACCCGCAAGGACGCCGCCGAGTTCGGCCAGCGCCTGAAGGCCCGGGCCGCGGCCGGCGAGGCCGCCCGGGCGCGCCTGGCCGCCGCCTTCGCGGCCATCCAGGGACCGGCGACCCGCTGACGCCCGCAATGCGGCCGCCCGTCCGGGCGGCCGCCGTGATCTCTCGGGGCTCGCTCAAAGCCCCCTCGCGCGCCCCTCGCGGCAGCGCGGCTTTCTGGAGTTGATGGACAGATGTGGCGCGCACTCGCCTTCCTGGCTCTCCTCGCCCTCGCCGCCTACGGGGCGGTCTGGCTCGCCGACCGGCCCGGCGTGGTCACCGTGACCTGGGGCGGCTACGAACTGGCGACCAGCCTCGCCGCGGCGCTCGTCGGCGTGATGGTCCTGGCGGTGGTGCTCGGATTCATCTGGGCCTTCGCCCGGGGCATCCTGAACCTGCCCGAACGGCTGACCCTGTCGAGCCGGCGCCGGCGCCAGGCCCGGGGCTACAACGCCCTGTCGCGCGGCATGGTGGCGGTGGGCTCCGGTGACCCGATCGCGGCGCGCCGCCATGCCGGCGAGGCCGAGCGCCTGCTCGGGCCCGAGCCGCTGGCCCTGCTGCTGACCGCCCAGGCCGCCCAGATCTCCGGCGACCGCGCCGGGGCCGAGCGCGCCTTCCGCCGCATGGTCGACGATCCCGAGACTCGGGTGCTCGGCCTGCGCGGCCTGTTCGTCGAGGCCCGTCGCCAGGACGACGAGACCTCGGCCCGCGCCTACGCGATCGAGGCCGCCCGTCTCGCCCCGAGCGTGACCTGGGCCAACGAGGCGGTGATGGAAGGCCAGTGCGCCGACCGCGACTGGTCGGGCGCCCTCGACACCGTGTCGAACCGCGCGGCGCTCGGCATCTCCGACAAGGCGGCGATGCGCCGCCAGCGCGCCGTGCTGCTGACCGCCAGCGCCCTCGACCTGGAGGCGGGCGATCCCGAGCGGGCCCTCGCGCAGGCCCGCGAGGCGGTGAAGCTCGCCCCCGACCTGGTGCCGGCGGCCGCGGTGGCGGGCCGTCTCTTCGCCCGCCGCGGCGACCTCAAGCGCGGCGCCAAGGTGGTCGAGGCCGCCTGGCGCGCCAACCCGCATCCGGACCTCGCCCGGGTCTATCTCGACCTGCGCACCGGTGATTCGAGCCGCGATCGCCTCGCCCGCGCCGAGACCCTGGCCCGGATCTCGTCCTGGCACCCGGAGGCGCGCTTCGCCATCGCCCGCGCGGCCCTCGACGCCCGCGAGTTCGGCCGTGCCCGCGACGTGCTCGCCCCGCTGCTCACCGACCAGCCGACCGTGCGCGCCTACGAGCTGATGGCCGAGATCGAGGAGGCCGAGACCGGCTCCAATTCCGGCAAGGCCCGCGAGTGGCAGGCCCGCGCGGCCCGCGCCCCGCGCGATCCGGCCTGGTGCGCCGACGGCCTCGTCACCGACCGCTGGGCGCCGATCTCGCCCGTGAGCGGCCGCCTCGACGCCTTCGTCTGGCAGACCCCGCCGGACCTCCTCGGCCGCGCCCACGGCACGGCGCACGAGCCCGCGCCGGGTGCCGCGAGCGCGCTCAACGGCGCCGAGCCGGCCCCGAAGCCCGGCCACGGTGCCGCCCCGGTCGGCACGATCCCGTCCGGGACCGTGACCCCGCCGGTGATCCCGGTCGCCGCGAAGGTACCGGAGGTGGTCGGGCCGGGGCGGTGAGCCCGCCGGTGCGACCCCGGGGCGCTTGATAGCTCTCCAGATCGAAACTCACCGCGTTGTTCCGAGCCCTCTTGTACGGCTCCGGAATGACGCGAAGGGTCGTCAGGATTGCTGAAGTGTACCGACGGTCGTTGAAAACGACTTTCGGTTCCGGTCTCGGATTATCGTCAAGCCTGTGCTTTGGCACTGAAAATTCCAGATGGGGCAACGGCCTGACGCTTCAGCACCTTAGAGCCTGTTTGAGCAGGATTTCCACCCAGGACTTGAGGCGAGCGGAATCATCCTACCCTCTAACCTCATCCTGAGGTGCGAACGAAGTGAGCCTCGAAGGAGGGCTCCAGGGATCGCAGAGGCTTCTGGAGCCCTCCTTCGAGGTCAGTTGATTTTCAATCGACTAACACCTCAGGATGAGGTGGAAGGGTAGGATATCTCCTAATTCTTCTCAGTTTTTGTCAAATCACTCTGCTCAAACAGGCTCTCAGGTTGCTGAGATAAGTCGAACAGGCTCACCGCGGATCCGGCGAACTTGCGCCATTCCGCCGGTCGGCGGTCCCTACGATGCGAGAGATGGTACGAGGCCGCGGATCGTCATACCGACGGTGGCCGCCGGGCTTTCCGACGAATGTCGCTGCTCTCCGAGGCTCGAAATCGTCAGCTCAGCCCGCTCCATGGCGAGGCCGTGATCCGATGTCCGGCCACGGTCCCACGACGCGGCGTCAGCCGACTTTACGCCGGATAATCCACCCCGATCAGCGTCAGCCCGCCCGAGGGCGCCAGCGGCCCGCAGCGGGCGCGGTCGCGGGAATCGAGCACGTCGCGCACGCCCTGCGGGGTGAGCCGGCCGCCGCCGGCGAGCATCAGGGTGCCGACCATGCCGCGCACCTGATGGTGCAGGAACGAGCGCGCGGCGGTGACGACGACGATCTCCTCGCCCTCGCGCGTCACGTCGAGCCGGTCGAGGGTGCGCACCGGGCTGTTGGCCTGACACTCCGCCGCCCGGAAGGCGGAGAAATCGTGCCGGCCGAGCATCAGCTGCGCCGCCTCGTGCATGAGGGCGGCATCGAGGGGCCAGGGCACGTGCCAGACGAAGCCGCGGGTGAGCGCCGGCGGGGAGCGGCGGTTGAGGAGGCGGTAGCGGTAATGGCGCTTGATCGCCGAGTGGCGGGCGTCGAAATCCGGGCCTACCTCGACGGCCGAGATCACCGCCACCGGCTCGGGACGGAGATGGGCGTTGGCGGCGTCGCGCACCGTATCGGTGCGCCACGGCTTGTCGAGATCGAGATGGACGACCTGATGCGTGGCATGCACGCCGGCATCGGTGCGCCCGGCGCAGTGAACCCGCACCGGCCCGCCGGCGAAGCGGGCGATGGCCTCTTCCAGCGCCTGCTGCACCGAGCGGTCGGCGGCCTGGCGCTGCCAGCCGGCGAAGGCGGTGCCGTCATACTCGACGACGAGCTTGTAGCGGGGCATCAGGCGAGGGCGGTGCCCGGCTCGAGCCGCCGGCCGCGGGCGAAGTCGTCGAACGGCATCGCGCCCTTGCCCGCGGGCTGGACGGTGACGAGCCGCAGGGCGCCCGCGCCGCAGGCGACCGTACCGGCGGTGTCCAGCAGCGTGCCGGGCTCGCCCGATCCGTCGGCGAGGCGGGCGCGGAGCACCTTCACCCGCTCCGGCCCGCGGCCGAGATCGGCCATCAGGTAGGCGCCCGGGAACGGCGACAGGCCGCGCACCCGGTCGTGAAGGTCCTTCGCGGGTTGCGACCAGTCGAGCCGCGCCTCCTCGTTGGTGATCTTGTGGGCGTAGACGACGCCCTCCGCGCTCTGCGCCCGGAATTGCAGGTTGCCGCGCTCGAGCGCGCCGAGCGCCCGCGCCATCAGGTCGGCGCCGAGCGGCATCAGCCGGTCGTGCAGCTCGCCGGCATTCATGTCGGGGCCGATGCCCAGCCGCTCGACCATGCCGACCGGTCCGGTATCGAGGCCCGGCTCCATCCGCATCACCGCGACGCCGGTCTCCGCGTCGCCCGCCATCACGGCGCGCTGGATCGGCGCGGCGCCGCGCCAGCGCGGCAGCAGGGAGGCGTGCAGGTTCAGGCAGCCCAGCGCCGGCGCGTCGAGGATCGCCGGCGGCAGGATCATCCCGTAGGCGACCACCACGGCGACGTCGGCCTCGTGAGCCCGGAAGGTCTCGGCGGCCTCCTCGGTGCGCAACGTCGTCGGGGTCAGGACGGGGAGCCCGAACTTCTCCGCCAGGGCCTGGACCGGCGAGGGCCTTAAGGACATGCCGCGACCCGCCGGCGCGGGCGCGCGGGTATAGACCGCCACGACCTCGTGGCCGCCGCCGACGATCTCGGCCAGGGTCGGCACCGCGAAATCCGGGGTGCCCATGAACACGACCTTGAGCGACATCCTACGCGGCTTCGCGCTTGGCCGCCTTGGCGAACTTCTTCATCACCCGGTCGCGCTTGAGCTTCGACAGGTGGTCGATGAACAGGACGCCGTTGAGGTGGTCGATCTCGTGCTGGATGCAGGTGGCGAGCAGGCCGTCGGCCTCCTGCTCCACGGTCTCGCCGTCGAGGGTGCGGAAGCGCACCCGCACCCGGTCCGGGCGGACGACCTCGGCATAGTAATCGGGGATCGACAGGCAGCCCTCCTCGTAGGGGCGGGTCGCTTCCGAGGTCCAGACGATCTCGGGATCGAGGAGCACGAGGGGCTTGCGCTCGTCCTTCTCCTTCGAGGTGTCGATCGTGACGATGCGCACCGGCTCGCCGATCTGGATGCCGGCCAGCCCGACGCCGGGGGCGTCGTACATCGTCTCCAGCATGTCCTCCGCGAGCTTCCGCACGTCGCCGGTGATCGTGCCGACCGGGGCCGAGATCTCGCGCAGGCGCGCGTCCGGCAGGATGACGAGGGGACGGATGCTCATTCGGGCGCCAGCAGGATCGGGGGACGGGGCGCCGCGATGGTGCCCCACAAGGTTCCGGGAGATAAGGATTTGTCTCTTCCGGGTCAAACCCCGATGGTGGCCGACGCTAGAGCACTTCACGATCACGTTGCAATCGCGAAGCTCTCTAGGTCGTTGATTTTGCCGCATTTTCTGCGACGAACCGGTATCCACTTCGTCGGAAAATGCTCTAGAACGCGGTGCGCTGGCGGATCGCCGCCGACAGGGTGCCCTCGTCGAGATAGTCGAGCTCGCCGCCGACCGGCACGCCGTGGGCGAGCCGCGTCACCTTGATCGACAGGTGGGTCAGCAGCTCGGTGACGTAATGCGCGGTGGTCTGGCCGTCGACGGTGGCGTTGAGCGCCAGGATCACCTCGCGCATCTCCGGCGCGCTCACCCGCTCGACCAGGCGGCTGAGGTTCAGGTTCTCCGGCCTGACCCCGTCGAGGGCGGAGAGCACGCCGCCGAGCACGTGGTAGCGCGCCGTCACGGCGCCGGAGCGCTCCAGCGCCCAGAGGTCCGACACGTCCTCCACCACCACCAGCATCGAGGGGTCGCGGCTCTGGTCGCGGCAGATCGTGCAGGGATCCTGCGTGTCGACGTTGCCGCATTCGTGGCAGACCACGATCCGGTCGGAGGCGACCTTCATGGCGTCGGCCAGCGGCGCCAGCAGCGTCTCGCGCTTCTTGATGAGCTGGAGGGCGGCCCGGCGGGCCGAGCGCGGCCCCAGGCCCGGCATGCGGGCCAGGAGCTGGATCAGCCGCTCGATCTCGGGGCCCGCGACGGCCTGGGGCATGGGGTGTGGGACCTTCGTGGTGTGCGGTACGCAGGACGCGGAGGCGCCGGAATCCCCTCTCCCCGCGGGCGGGGAGAGGGCCGTGTCTCCGTGCAGGAGACGCGGCAAGCGCAGGCGTAGCCGGAGCGGGGGTGAGGGGGGGCTCGACGGGAGAGACTCTTCCGGAAATACCCCCTCACCCTTGGCTGCCGCCTCGCTGCGTTCCCTGGACGGGAACACAGCCCTCTCCCCGCCCGCGGGGAGAGGAGAATGCGCACGATCCGGCGCGCGAAACTCTGGGCCGACTAGAAAAAAGCTAGAACGGCAGCTTCATGCCCGGCGGCAGCGGCAGGCCCTTCGTCAGGTCCTGCATCCGCTCCTGCGCGGCCCGCTCGGCCTTGGCCTTGGCGTCGTTGAGTGCGGCGACGATCAGGTCCTCAAGGATCTCTTTCTCGTCCGGCACCAGCAGCGAGGCATCGAGGGTGAGGCCCTTCACGTCGCCCTTCGCGGTCATCGTCACCGAGACGGAGCCGCCGCCCGAGGCGCCGGTGACCTGCACGCCGTCGAGTTCGGACTGAAGGTCGGCCATCTTCTGCTGCATGGCCTGGGCCTGCTTCATCAGTCCCATGATGTCCATGGCGGCGTCCTCGCGGTGTGAGTGAGACAATCGTCGGCGTGATGTGGGGTGCCGGCCGCCCGTCGGCTACCGGCTACGGATCCGGATCGTCGGAATCCGGGGGCGCCGCGTCGTCGAGATCGGGCGGATCGGACGCCTTGTCGCGCACGTCGACGATCTGGGCGCCCGGAAAGGTCTTCAGGACCGCCTGCACCAGCGGATGGCTCGCCGCCCCCTGGTGCCGGCTCTTCACCGCGGCCTTGGCCTGGGCGTCGAGCGTCGCCTCGCCGGTCTCCTGCGACAGGGCCACCACCCAGCGCCGCCCGGTCCAGGCATGGAGCGCGTTGGCGAGGTCGGTGGCGAGCGTCGCCCGCCCGCCCTCGGCGAGACGCAGCTCGATCCGGCCGTCCTCGAACCGGACGAGATGGGCGTCGCGTTCCAGCGCCATCTTGAGGCCGATGTCGCGGCGCTCGTCGGCGAGCGCCACCACGTCCTCGAACCGGCGCAGCCGCGGGCCGCTCTCCGGCTTCGCCGCCGCGGCGGCCTGCGGGGCTGGCGCCGGCGGCACCAGGGTCGGGCGCGGCATCGCCGGGGCGGGGGCAGGCGCCGGCGGCATCTCGGGCCGCACCTCCGGCAGGGCACGCAGGGCCGGCGCCGCGCCGCCCACCGCCCGCATCGCGGTGACCGGTGCGGGGGCCGCCTGCATCGCGGGAGCCGCTGCCCGGGCGGGCGGGCTCGCCAGCGCGGAGGCGCCGGAGGGGGCGGGGCCCGGCGCCCGGGCCGGCAAGACGAGGCCGCCGCCGTCCCGGACTTGGCGCAGGGCCTCGTCCGGTGTCGGCAGGTCGGCGGCGTAGATCAGGCGGACCAGCGCCATCTCGGCGGCGGCCAGCGGCCGGGTCGCGGACTGGACCTCGGGGATCGCCTTGAGCAGGATCTGCCAGGCGCGGGATAGGGCCCGGACCGAGAGCCGGTCGGCGAAGTCGCCGCCGCGCACCCGCTCGACCTCGCTGAGCGAGGTGTCGACGCGGGCCGAGTCGGGTGCGAGCTTCAACCGCGTGACGAGGTGGGTGAACTCGGCGAGGTCGGACAGGACCACCGCCGGGTCGGCGCCGGATTCGTGCTGCGCCCGCAGCTCCGCGAAGGTGGCCGGCACGTCGCCGCGCATCGCCGCCTCGAACAGGTCGACGACCCGGGCGCGGTCGGCGAGGCCCAGCATGTCGCGCACCGTCTCGGCGGTGACGTGGCCGGCGCCATGCGCGATCGCCTGGTCGAGGAGCGACAGCGAATCGCGCACCGAGCCTTCCGCCGCCCGGGCGATGGCGGCGAGCGCCTCGGCCTCGGCCGAGACGTTTTCGGCGTCGCAGATCTTCTGGAGATGGGCGATGAGCGCCCCGGCCTCGACCCGGCGCAGGTCGAAGCGCTGGCAGCGCGACAGGATGGTGACCGGAACCTTGCGGATCTCGGTGGTGGCGAAGACGAACTTCGCGTGCGGCGGCGGCTCCTCCAGCGTCTTCAGGAAGGCGTTGAACGCCTTCTCGGACAGCATGTGGACCTCGTCGACGATGTAGACCTTGTAGCGCGCCGAGACCGGCGAATACCGGATGCCGTCGATGATCTGGCGGACGTCGTCGATGCCGGTATGCGAGGCGGCGTCCATCTCCAGCACGTCGATGTGCCGGGATTCCATGATGGCGGCGCAGTGCAGGCCGAGCGTGGGCAGCCGGATCGTCGGCCCGGCATTCGGGTCGTCGGGAAGCGCGTAGTTGAGGCCGCGGGCGAGGATGCGGGCGGTGGTGGTCTTGCCGACCCCGCGCACGCCGGTCAGCATCCAGGCCTGCGGGATGCGGCCGGCCTCGAAGGCGTTCGCCAGGGTGCGCACCATGGCGCCCTGGCCGATCAGGTCGTCGAAATCCTTCGGGCGGTACTTGCGCGCCAGGACCCGGTAGGCGGGCGCCGGCTGCCGGCTCTGCGGCTGGCTCGGGGCCGCACCGAACCCGGGGAGACCCGGCTCGTCTATCGAGGGCGTGCCGGAGGTCTCGTCCATGCGCTCGCAGGGTCGTGAGGCCGGCCCCCGGGAGGGGGCGCACGCGCTCCTGAAAGGAAAAGGGTGGGAGGCTGGACGAAAACCCGCTCGGTCTCGTTAGGGCTGCTTCCTTCCGGACCTGACCCGGTTGGCGAGTGAAACGTCCCTCGCCAACCTCCCGAGGCCTATATGGCGGGACGCCGCCGGAAACGCAAGCGCGGCTCTGCCTCGGCGCATGACTCCGTGCGGGCGGCGCGTTGTAAGAGCCTCGGGACCACCGGAGACCCCGCCGCATGCGCCTGCCGCTCCTCGCCTCCCTGCTTCTTTCCGCATCCGCCGCCGTGGCCGCGCCCTCCTACGGGCCGGAGCTCGAGGGGTTCGACTACCCGTATCCGGTCCATCGCCACGCCTTCGCGTCGCAAGGGCAGGACCTGGCGATGGCCTACATGGACGTGACGCCGGAGCGGCCGAACGGCCGCACCGTCGTGCTGCTCCACGGCAAGAATTTCTGCGCCGCGACCTGGGGCGACACGGTCGGCGTGCTGGCGCGGGCCGGCTACCGGGTGCTCGCCCTCGACCAGGTCGGCTTCTGCAAGTCGACCAAGCCCGCCGGCTACCAGTTCAGCTTCCAGCAGCTCGCGACCAACACGCACGGACTCCTCGTAGGCCTCGGCATCCCCAAGGCGACCATCGTCGGGCATTCGATGGGCGGCATGCTGGCGGCCCGCTACGCCCTGATGTTCCCGGATGCGGTCGAGCAGCTGGTGATGGTCGATCCCCTCGGGCTCGAGGATTGGCAGGCCAAGGGCGTGCCCTACCAGACCATCGACGCGGCCTATGCCGCCGAGCGCAAGACCAGTGCGGCGAGCATCAAGGCCTACCAGCTCAAGTTCTATTATGACGGCCAGTGGAAGCCGGCCTACGACCGCTGGGTCGAGATGCAGGCGGGGCTCTATGCCGGTCCCGGCGCCGAACGCGTGGCCTGGAACCAGGCCCAGACCTCGGACATGATCTTCACCCAGCCGGTGGTTCACGAGTTCGGCCGGTTGCGCGTGCCGACCGTGCTGATGGTCGGGACCAAGGACCGCACCGCCCCGGGCGCTAACCGCGCCGCGCCGGCCCTCGCAGAGACCCTCGGGCGCTACGACCGGCTCGGGCCGGAGGCCGCAGGCCGGATCGCGGGGGCGCGGCTGGTGACGTTCGAGGGCCTGGGCCACGCGCCGCAGATGGAGGCGCCGGACCGGTTCCATGAGGCGCTGCTGCGGGAGCTGGCGGCGCGGTGAGGGCTCGTCTTGCTCATGCAACCCTGTTCTCGGGGAGGATGAGGCGCGGGTAAACCCTCCCCCCTCTGCGAGGGAGGGTGGTCTCTGCGTCAGCAGGGGCCGGGAGAGGGGCGGCGCGACGCTGTTCCAGGATGCGCCGGTAGGAACGATGCCGCCATATCCGGAAGCGTGGCTCCCCTCTCCCGCCCGGCGCACGAGTGCTTCGCACTCGCAGCCGGGCCCCCTCCCCCGCAGAGGGGGAGGGGGCTTCCCGCGCCCAGCCGTCTACATCCGCAACAACTCCAGAAGATCCCCCGGCAAATCCCCCCGCCGGGCCCGCTCCGCCACGCACAGCAGCAAGGCCACGCTCGGCCCGTCGGTGATCGCGCCCGACAGGGCCTCGCCCACAGCCTCGGCGAAGGGCAGGCGGCGGATGCGCAGGCTCTCCTGCGGGTCGGGGTGGGCCGGGCCGCGCGTCAGGTTCCAGGCGACGAAGCCCGGCACCCGCTCGCTCGAGATGCCCGGCGAGGCGTCGAGGCGCAGCAATTCGAGCCAGGATCCGGCTTCGTCGCCGGTTTCCTCTTTCAGTTCGCGCCGGGCGGTGGCGAGCGCGTCGTCGGTGACCGGGCCGGAGCCGCGGGGCAGTTCCCAGGTGAAGCGGTCGAGCACGTAGCGGTATTGCCCGATCAGGCTGACCCGGCCTTGCGGATCGACCGGCAGCACCGCGACCCCGAACACCTTGAAGCGCAGGGCGACGTGGGGATGCTCGCGACCGGATTCGTGGCGCAACCGGTCGAGGTCGAGCCCGAGATAACGATCCTCGTAATGGCGCTCGCGCGAGAGCGTCACCCAGGGGTTGTGGCGGTCGGTCATGCCTGGCTTCTCGTGCCGTCGGTGAGGGGGCAACGCCGTCGATCGTCCATGACGACCCTGCCGGATGAGTCCCTGCGCTTCCGCCACACAGGGTCATCCCGGGGCCGCGCAGCGGAGCCCGGGATCCAGAAACTCAGGTGGCGGAGATCGAAGCGGAACGGTCGTCCGTCCTTCTCTGAACCACCTGCGGTTCTGGATTCCGGGCTCCGCTGTCGCGGCCCCGGAATGACCCTGCGGATGTCAGCCAGCCGGCGCTGAAAACAGACGCGTTACAGCGTCTCCAGCAGCCGCTGCATCAGCCGCATCCGCGGGGCGATCGAGGAGATCAGGCCGTATTCCTGCAGGGTATGCGCCCCGTCGCCGTCGATGCCGAGCCCGTCGAGGGTCGGGATGCCGAGCGCCGCCGTGAAGTTGCCGTCCGAGCCGCCGCCGGTCAGCGGCACTTCGCCGAGATCGAGGCCGAGCTCGTCGCGGGCGAGCGCCTTGGCATGGGCGTAGAGGGCGGCGCCCGCCTGCGAGGCGTAGGGCGGCCGGTTCATGCCGCCGGTCACCGTCACGCGAAAATCCTGGCTGGCGCGCAAGCCCAGGATCCGGCCGGCGTAATCCTCGCCGTCGGCGGCGGTGACGACCCGCAAATCGACGGCGAAGCGGCAATGCTGCGGCACCACGTTCTCGGCGGTGCCGCCGCTGATCGTCCCGACCGTGGTGGTGACGCCGCGGGTGTAATCGGTCAGCCCCTCGATCTCCAGGATCAGCCGGGCGGCCTCCCGGATGGCGTTGCGGCCGTCGGCGTGGCGGGTGCCGGCATGGGAGGGCCGGCCCTCGACATGGACGTCGAAGCGCCCGACGCCCTTGCGCCCGGTCACCACCTTGCCGCCGTCGCGGCCGGGCTCGGTCACCAGCACGGCGGCGCTCTTGGCTCCCAGCTCCTCGATCAGCCCGCGGGTCGATTGCGAGCCGGTCTCCTCGTCGCTGCTGAACAGGAAGGTGAGGGGGCGCCGCGCCAGACCCGAGCGGGACGCCGCGGCGAATGCCTGGAGCGCCAGCCAGGCGCCGCCCTTCATGTCGTAGACGCCCGGGCCGTAGAGGCGATCCCCCTCGACCCGCACCGGCAGATCGTTTGCCAGCGTGCCGATCGGATGCACCGTGTCGAGGTGGGACAGGACTAGGATGCCCGGTTCGCCCGTCCGCGGCCCCGCCCGCAGGATCAGGTTGTCGCCGAAGCCGTCGCGGCCCGGCACCTGCTCGGCGGCGAGGTTCAAGCCGGCGGCCTCCCCGGCGACGAGGTCCATCATCCGGTTGACGCCGTCGGCCGAATCCGTCGGGCTTTCCACCGCCAGCCAGCGCGAGATCGCCGCGACGGCGCGCTCGGGCGAGAAATCGGTGGGCGTGGGGGAGGGGGTCATCGGGGGCCTCGGGGAGAATGATCTAACGGCGCCGCCGCTTCGGCGCGCGAAATGCGGCACCATCAAGAAGGCTCAGGTCTCCACCAGCCCCGTCGTGCTGCCCGAGGCCTCGGAGTCCGGCCGTCCATGCGGCAGGGCGAGGTATTCCTCCGAGCGCATCTCGATCAGGCGCGAAACCGTGCGCTCGAACTCGAATGCCTCGCGGCCGGAATCGGCCAGGTACAGCCCGGTCGGCTCGGCGGCGGCGGAGGCGAGCAGCTTGGTGCGGGTGTCGTAGAGCGCATCGACCAGGATGATGAAGCGCTTGGCCTCGTTGCGCTGGGGCATGTCCATCACCGGAATGTCCTCGACGATCACGGTGTGGAAGCGCTCGGCCAGCGCCAGGTAGTCGGCCGCACCCAGCGGCCGGGCGCAGAGATCCGGGAAGGTGAAGCGGGCGACGCCACCGGCGGCTTCGGGAATCGCCACCTCGTGGCCCTTGACCTGGATCGTCGTCGGCCGCCCTTGCGGCTCGCCGGACAGGGCCCGGAACGCGCCGGTGAGCGCCTGCGCCGCCGCCTCGTCCGCCGGGACGTGGTAGACCGGGCTGCCGCCGAGCTTCTCCAGGCGGAAATCGGTGCGCGAATCGAGCCGCACCACCGCGACCCGCTCCTTCAGCTGCTCGATGAAGGGCAGGAACAGGGCGCGGTTCAATCCGCCCTCGTAGAGCCGGTCGGGCTCGACGTTCGAGGTCGCCACCATCACCACGCCGCGGGCGAAGAGGGCGGTGAACAGGCGCCCGAGGATCATCGCGTCGGCGATGTCGGTCACCGTGAACTCGTCGAAGCAGAGCAGGCGCGCCTCCCCCGCCAGGGCCTCGGCCACCGGCTGGATCGGGTCGTCGCCCTTCACGGTCCCCTGCTTCACCGCTTGGCGGTGGCGATGGATGCGCTCGTGCACGTCGCCCATGAAGGCGTGGAAATGCACCCGGCGCTTCGGGTTCGGGGCCGCCTCGTGGAACAGGTCCATCAGCATGGTCTTGCCGCGACCGACCAGGCCCCAGACGTAGAGGCCGCGGGGACCCGCCACCGGCTCCGGCTGGCGGCCGAACAGCCGGCCGAGGAGACCGGGCTTGTCCGGCGGCGGCGCCGCGGCGAGGTCGCGGATCAGCCCGTCGAGGCGGGCGACGAGATCGGTCTGGGCGGGATCGCGCTCGATCGCACCCGACTCGACCAGGGCGTCGTAGCGGATGGCGACCGGGCCGCGGGCGGCGGAAGCGGGGCTTTGCGTCACGGAGACGGGATTATCGCGGCGCGCGGGCCCGCGCAATGCGGTGAGATCATGGCGGCGCCATGCGCCGGCGGCACGGCCGTCCGGCCATGCAACCCCGGAACGGCACTCCCATCTGCTGCATTGCACAATCCCGGTCGGCGACCGGGACGAGGAAACGCTCGAGATCGTGCCGAACCCGTTCGGAGTGCACCTCGAGAATGCCAGACACCCAGCGACTTGCCGGCATCCAGATCCGGCGCCTCTGGTCGACCGACCGCGATGCGGTCGTCACCCTGTTCCGGGGCCTCGACCCGGATTCCCGCTTCGACCGCTTCATGGGCACGGTGAGCGAGGCCGCGGCCGCGTCCTATGCGGCCCATGCCGTCTCCGCCGAGGGGATGGTCTTCGGCGCCTTCGCGCAAGGAGAATTGCAGGGCATCGGCGAATTGCGTCCCGTCGGGGCGGCGAAAGAGGCCGAAATCGCCTTCGCGGTGGCGCCCGGCCATCGCGGGCGGGGGCTCGGCGCCGCCCTCGGCGCGCGCCTCGCGCAGGCCGCCCGCAACGGCGGCACGCGCCGGCTGCACCTGCGCTGCCTTGCCGGCAATCGCCCGATGCGGGCGCTCGCCAGGCGTCTCGGCGCCGAATTGCGCCCGGGCCGCCGGGAGGTCCACGCCGTCCTGGCGCTCAGCCCGCCGACGCTGTTCTCGCTCTGGCGCGAGGGAGTGGAGGGTGCGTTCGACGTGGCTGTCGCCGCATCGGCCGCCTGGACCGTCGTGCCGGTCGTCTGATCGCGGAAGCGCCGTCCCGGGGTCGGTCCGGTCCCGGGACGGCGTCGACCCGGCGAAACCGCCCTGTCGAATGATGAAGAAAGTCTTGATCGAGGCTCGGACTTGCCACGATCCGGCCCCGCGCGCGCCGGATTGTCGGGGTCAAACCGGAAGACAGACAGCAGGAGGGGACATCCCGATGCAGCCCGTCCGGATCACCGACGACACCGCCGCCCTGGAGCGCTCCGTCGCGGCGGCGCTCCGCACCATCGCGGCGTTCCAGGCCGAGCGCAGCGCGCCCCCGGTCCGCTCCGCCCGCCTGCGGCTCGCGACGATCTACGGCGTCACCCGCCTGCGGCGGCGCCGCGAGCGCGAGGACGCCGCCCGGGCGTGACGGGCCGTCGGGCGACGGCCCAGTCCGGTCGTCAGCCTTTCGCCAGCTCCCAGCCCCGCTCGGCAAGCGCGATGCCGAGCGCGCCCTTCTGGCTCGCCTCGTCGCTCGAGGCGTTGCCGGCCTTGGAGCGGGCGAGCACGCCCTCCAGGATTACCGCCAGTCGGAACAGCGCGAAGGCGACGTGGAACGGCGTGATGCCGTCGCGCCGCCCGGTGCGCTCGCAGTAGCGGCGCACGTACTCGTCCTGGGTCGGGATGCCCAGGGCGGGAAGGTCGTATCCGAGCATGCCGCGATAGGCGGACGGGTCGGTGTTGTAGGCGATGCAGTTATAGCCGAGATCGGCGAGCGGATGGCCGAGCGTCGCCAGTTCCCAGTCGATGATGCCGATCACCCGCGGCTCGCTCTTGTGGAAGATCATGTTGTCGAGGCGGAAATCGCCGTGGACGATCCGGGTCTCGTCGCTGTCCGCCGGGATGTGGGCCGGCAGCCACTCGGCGAGGCGGTCGATCGCGGGGTTCTCCCGGGTCTTCGAGGCGGTCCACTGCTTCGACCAGCGCTCGGTCTGGCGCTGGAAGTAGTTGCCGGCGCGGCCGAAATCGCCGAGGCCGACCGCCCCGGGATCGACGAGGTGGAGGCGCGCGAGCGCCTCGTTCATCCCGTCATAGATTCCCGCCCGCTCCTCGCGCGGCAGTTCGGGCAGCAGCGGATCCCAGAACACCCGGCCGTGCAGCCGCTCCATCAGGTAGAACGGGGTGCCGATCACGGCGGGGTCGGCGCAATAGGCCACCGCCTGCGGCACCGGCACGTCGGTGCGCGACAGGGCCTGCAACACCCGGAACTCCCGGTCGACCGCGTGGGCGGAGGGCAGGAGCTTGCCCGGCGGCTGCTTCCTCAGCACGTATTCGCCGGCCTCGGCGATGACCAGGAAGGTCGGGTTCGATTGCCCGCCGCGCATCTGGCGCAGCTCGGTGAGACGCCCCAGCCCGTGCTCGGCGATGAACGCTTCCAGCGCTTCGGTCGGGAAGCGGTGCGCCTCGCGCACCGGGATGGTCTCGGGCAGGTCCGACGGGGATGGGGCGTTCATGCGACCTTCGCGGCCTCTCGTGTGCGTTTTCTCGGGGCGGACCATGCCCCACCGGGGGCCGCGGGTCATTCCTGCACCGCAGCAATTCGCCGGAACGTGCGCGCAGCCCACTGATTCCGCCGCATTTTCCGGCAATCGGGTGGGCAAGCGCACCCCCCGTTTCTAGCGCTGCGCCCGATCGCGCCGCGATCGGGCGCAGCGCTAGGTGTTTGATTTCGCCGCATTTTCTGCGACGAACCGGTATCCACTTCGTCGGATAATGCTCTAGAGTGCCCGCATGACTCGCGCATCCCTCCTCGCCGCCCTCGGCCTGTTCGCCCTCGTCCTGCCCGCCGAAGCCCGGCCGAAGCCCAAGGCGGAGGCCGCGCCCCCGAGCCTCCAGGCCAGTCCCATCGGCACCTTCGGCGACTGGAACGTCTTCGCCGCCGGCGAGGGCAAGTCGCGCATCTGCTACGCCATCAGCCAGCCGCAGGTGCGGCTGCCCAAGAGCCTGAAGCGCGATCCGGCCTACCTCTTCGTCACCGTGCGCAAGGGCGAGAAGGTCAACAACGAGGTCGCGGTGATGCTCGGCTTCGCGCCCAAGCCGGGCAGCGGCCAGACGACCACCACCGCGGCGGCGAACGGCGCGGTGCCGACCCCGGCGTCCAGCGCCTCCGATCCGAGCCTGGCGATCGGCTCGGCCCGCTACGCGCTGGTGGTGAAGGGCGCCAATGCCTGGGTGCAGAACCCGGCCGACGAGAGCAAGGTCGTCGCCGAGATGTCCCGCGGCAAGAAGGTCGTCGTCAAGGCGGTCTCGCAGCGCGGCAACGCCTCGACCGACGAATACGCCCTCGACGGCTTCGGCGAGGCGATGAAGCGGACGCGGGACGAGTGCAAGTAAGCTGACGATACTTTGAAAACCGGGTGAAGGCGGGGCGCGGGTGCCTCCTCTCCCTTTTGCGCAGGGCTGTCCGGGAAAAGGGATGGCGCATCTCCCCTCTTTCCGTGTGGGAGAGGGGCCGGGGGATCGAAGATCCCGCGTGAGGGTGGCTCGGCTTCAGGGTAAGCCACTAAGCGTCGAGCTGCGCAGCTCGACAGTTCAGAGTCATTGCGGCACCGTCTCCACCCTGCGCGATCTTCGATCGCCCCTACTCCTCTCCCACACCTTGCAGCGATACCGGGCAAGCCCGGTATCGCCTGGAGAGGGGATCCCGCGCTCGGTTCCGAAAGGGGTTTTTCTCTGACAGCCCTGCCTTCCGCGGGAGAGGGGAAACCCGCGCCTCTTCTTTCTGCCGGCACGCCCGGTCCTCACCGGATTCCGTGCCCGCCCATCGCGTTTCCGCCCGAATACCCCTATATGCGGCCCTCATCCGTTTCATTCGAAGGTTCGTAAGATCATGGCGACGGCGTCGTTCGACACCGCCCGGCGCGGGGATGGCGCCGTTTCAGCAGCACACCCCCCGGCGATCGAGAAGACGCCCGAGATCCGCCCCGAGGCGCTGGAGACCACCGGTCCGACCTCCCTCGTCGGCCTGACCCGCGAGGCCCTGAAGGGGCGGCTCGCCGCCATCGGCGTGCCCGAGCGCGAGCAGCGCATGCGGGCCGGCCAGCTGTGGCACTGGATCAACGTGCGCGGCGCGGCGTCCTTCGACGAGATGACCAACGTCAGCAAGGTGCTGAAGAACCAGCTCGCCGGCATCCACACCCTCGACCGGCCCGAGGTGGTGAACGAGCAGGTGTCGCGCGACGGCACCCGCAAGTGGCTGATCCGCATGCCGCCGACCGGCAAGCACGACCACAATCGCGGCGCCGAGATCGAGTGCGTCTACATCCCGGCCAACGACCGCGGCACGCTCTGCGTCTCGTCGCAGGTCGGCTGCACGCTCACCTGCTCGTTCTGCCATACCGGCACGCAGCGCCTGGTGCGCAACCTGTCGGCCGAAGAGATCGTCTCGCAGCTGGTGGTGGCCCGCGACCGCCTCGGCGACTGGCCGGGCAAGACCCCGCCGAAGGGGGCCTTCGTGCCGGTCGACGGCTCGCGCTTCGTCTCGAACATCGTGTTCATGGGCATGGGCGAGCCGCTCTACAACGTCGACAACGTCATCGACGCGGTCGGCGTGATGAGCGACCACGAGGGCTTAGGCCTGTCGCGCCGGCGCATCACCGTCTCGACCTCCGGCGTGGTGCCGCAATTCGAGCGGCTCGGCCTCGATGCCAACGCCATGCTGGCGATCTCGCTGCACGCCGTGCGCGACGACCTGCGCAACGAATTGGTGCCGCTCAACCGTAAATACCCGATCCGCGACCTGCTTCAGGCCTGCCGCGACTATCCGGGCGTGTCGAATGCCCGCCGCATCACCTTCGAGTACGTGATGCTGAAGGGCGTCAACGATTCCGACGCAGAGGCCCGCGAGCTGGTGCGGCTGCTGAAGGGCATCCCGGCCAAGATCAACCTGATCCCGTTCAACCCATGGCCCGGCTCCAAGTACGAGTGCTCGGACTGGGAGCGGATCGAGCGCTTCTCCGAGATCGTGTTCAATGCCGGCTACGCCTCGCCGGTGCGCACGCCGCGGGGCCGCGACATCCTGGCGGCCTGCGGCCAGCTCAAGAGCGAGACCGAGAAGCTGCGGGCCCGCGCCCGGCTGATGCTGGAAGAAGGGATCGGCGCCGAGGGCGTCTACGCCGTGGGCCACGACGACGACTGACGGACGAACGATGTCGCTTGGCCGTCTCCTCGCCGTCGCGACCGGGCTCCTGATGGCGATCGCCTGCGGGGCGCTCGCCCTCGGGATCGGCGTCGCGATGGATCCGATCCTCCGCGACCTTCTGGGCCAATTCGGCCTGTCGGGGCTGGAGGCCGTGCTGTCGGACCTCGCGGAGGGCTACGCGCCCGATCCCGGGATGGTCGAGGCCGCCTTGAGCTTGGGCCGCGCGATCCTGCTCCTCGTCGCGGTGCCGCCCGTCCTCAACGCGATCGTCGGCGAGGTGCTGGGGTGGCGCGCGCTCGCCTGGTACGGCGGCGCCACCGGCCTCCTCACGGCGCTCCTGCCCTGGCTGATGCGCGGCGCCGCCGGGCCGGTCGGGGCCAGCGAGGGGCGGGTGACGGCGCTCCTGTTCTGCGCCGGCGGGGTCGCCGGGCTGGTCTACTGGCTCGCGGCCGGCCGCTTCGCCGGGCGCGGGCCGGCGACGATGTGGGCCGCGCCGCCGCGGCGCTGAGGCGGCCGTGGGCTGTCAAGCGTCTCACACGATATCACGGAGGCCGGCGTGTCCCGGTTGTGGAAGAGGCCGGGAACGCCCGCCGCGTGAAAGTCTTGTTTAGAGTTTCGGGCGCGGGGTAGGCTTCTGGTGAAGTCGTTTCCGAGAGATCCGTCCCGATGCCGTCGCCGCGCCGCTTCCTCGCCGGGCCCCGGACCGTCCGGGTCTGGCTCGTGCTCGGTGTGCTGGCCCCTCTCGGCATGCTGCTCGTCTCCGGGCTGATGCTGTACGAGATGCGACAGGAGATGTGGTCGCGGGCCGAGGAAACCTCGAAGAATCTCCTTCAGCTCATCGAGACCGACGTCGTGCGCAACGTCGAGATCATGGACCTCGCCTTGCAGGGCATGATCGCCAAACTGGAAAACCCCCTCGTCGCCCAGGCGCCCGAGGCCCTGCGGCACCTGATCCTGTTCGACCGGGTCGTGACCGCCGATGGGGCGGGCATCCTGGTCCTGTTCGACGAGAACGGCAAAGGCGCCCTCAACTCGCATTACCCGTCGGGCGCCGGCGGGAGCTTCGCCGATCGCGACTACTTCCAGGTCCATCGGCAGAACCCCGAGGCCGGGCTCTACATCAGCAAGCCGTACCAGTCCCGGATGTCGGGCGCCTACACGGTGGCGTTCAGCCGGCGCGTCGCGAAGCCGGACGGGTCGTTCGGCGGTGTGGTGGTCGCCACGCTGAAGCTGTCGCACTTCACCCGGATGCTCGCGAAGATCGGCCTCGGGCCGAACAGCGGCATCAACCTGATCCGCCAGGACGGCATCCGGATCGTGCGCTTTCCCTACGACGTGCGGGATGTCGGCACCGACCTGTCCGGGATGCCGACCTTCCAGCGGGCGCTCCAGGAGCGCGACGGCAGCTTCGCCGAGCGCGCCGTCCGCGACGGGGTGCATCGGCTGTTCACCTTCACCCAGGTCGGCGACCTGCCGCTGATCCTGGCGATCGGGCTCAGCACCGAGGAGATCGAGGCCGGATGGCGCGCCAGGGCGCTGATGATCGGCGCCACGCTTCTCGCCCTGTTCGGCCTCGCGGTGGTGCTGGCCCGGCTGTGCGCACGGGAATTCCGTCGCCGCGAGGCGGTCGAGGCCGAGCTCGCCAGCCTCTCGTTGACCGACGGGCTGACCGGGCTGCCGAACCGGCGCCGCTTCGACGAGGCCCTGCGGCAGGCGCTGGCGACGGCCCGCGGCGATCGCCCCCTGTCGCTGCTGATCGTCGATGCCGACCACTTCAAGCGCTTCAACGACCGTTTCGGCCACGCCGTCGGCGACGAGATCCTGCGCGGACTGGCGCGCTGCCTGTCGGCCGCCCTCCACCGGCCGGGCGACCTCGTCTGCCGGATCGGCGGCGAGGAGTTCGGCGTCATCCTGGCCGGCACCGACGCGGAGGGGGCGGCCCGGGTCGCCGAGCGCCTGCACGCCGAGGTCGCGACCCTGGCGGTGGCTTCCGCCGGCATCCCGGTCGGCGCGGTCACGGTGAGCATCGGGCTCGCGGAAGCG
This sequence comes from Methylobacterium aquaticum, assembly GCF_016804325.1. Taxonomy (NCBI): domain Bacteria; kingdom Pseudomonadati; phylum Pseudomonadota; class Alphaproteobacteria; order Hyphomicrobiales; family Methylobacteriaceae; genus Methylobacterium; species Methylobacterium aquaticum. The sequence continues at coordinate 4,967,866 of NZ_CP043627.1, read as the reverse complement.
ATCGGCGGCGCGCAGGGAGAGCTCTACCGGGCGGCCGATGCGGCGCTCTACGCGGCGAAGAGCGGCGGCCGCAACCGCACCTGCCGGGCCGAGGCGCGTCCGGCCGTTCCCCACCTGCGGCTGGTCGCCGGCGCGGGCGTCGCGGGCAGCGTCAGCGCACCGTGAGCAGGATGCGGGCCGCGAAGGCGCCGAACAGCCCGGCGAACAGCCAGTCGATCCCCCGCATCAGCCGCGGCCGGGCCTGGAGCGCGCCGGTGACCCGGGCGGCGCCGAGCACCATCAGGATTCCGAGCGGCAGGAACAGGACGATGAAGGCCAGCCCCAGGACAGCGAGCTGACCGCTCGGGTCGGGAGCGTCGGCCCGCACGAATTGCGGCAGGAAGGTCAGGAAGAACAAGACCACCTTCGGGTTGGTGAGGTTGACCCCGAGCCCGACCCAGAAGGTGCGCCACAGGCCGCCCCGCACGGTCTCGGCCCGGACGTGGAGGGACGAGCCGCGGCGCAGGGCGTCGACGGCGAGCCAGGCGAGGTAGAGCGCGCCGACCACCTTTAGCACCGTGAAGGCGGTGGCGGAGGCGGCGATGACCGCCGAGATGCCGAGCACGGCGGCGAGCGTGTGGACCAGGGTGCCGAGGCTCGTGCCCAGCACCGTGACGATCCCGGCGCGTGTCCCCGACCCGATGGTGCGCGCGAGCGTCAGGCTCATGTCGGGACCGGGCGTGACGAACAGCACCAGGCAAGCGGCGAGATAGGCCAGCAGCGTCGGGGTATCGGGCAGGAAGCTCATGGAGCGGCTCCGCGGGGTCTGGCCCGGTCTGTACCCGTCCGCGCGCCCCGTGCAAGCCGACGCGAAACCCTGCTGCGCGAGCCTGGAAAGCCGATCCGGAATCCGCCGCGGCGCGAGCCGTTGAAACGCGAAGCGCCCGCCCGGAAGAATTCCGGGCGGGCGCGGGGGGGACGCCGGTGATCGGGGAGGCGTCAGAAGGTGATGCCGCCCTCGATCATGTAGCGGTCCTGCGAGGTGCGGTTGCCGGTGCGGCCGAAGCCGGTGCCGAGCGTGCCGAAGGCCAGGTCGCCGCGGGTGATGTCGTAGAGCTGGACCCGCGAATACTCGCCGCGGACGAAGAAGCGATCGAAGGTGAAGGTCGGGGTGACGGTGAAGGACAGGGCCGAGCTGCCCGCGCCGTAGAGCAGGCTGGTGCCGCCCGAGAAGCGGTCGCCGGTCTGGGTGATGTACTCGACGCGGCCGGCGAGCGAGAAGTTGTCGTTGAAGGTATAGGCCGCCAGGACCGCGCCGCCATAGGTCGAGGCCCCCTCGACGATGCCGATCCGGAAGTCACGCGCGACGTTCGTGTACTGGAAGTAGGGCGTGATCGTCCACGGCCCGTTCGAGTAGGTGTAGTTGATCGACAGGATGCCGCTGTTCTGCTGGAACAGCGGGGTCGCGTAGGAGTAGCGCAGGCTGCGCGACAGCACGTCGGTGCGGTCGAGGTTGAGGCCGCCGTTGATGCCGAAGGTGTTGTTGTCGTCGAGCTTGTAGGTGACGGCGCCGGTGAGCCAGCTGATGTTGCCGGAGAAGAACCCGTCGGTGCCGGCGACCGAGGCCGACCACGGGCCGTCGCTGTAGTTCACCTGCACGCCGTGGTTGATGATGTTCTCCTGGTTGAACAGGAGGCCGCGGGAGATGTTCAGGTTCTGGAACGTGAACGGCGCCTCGGTGCCGATCAGGGTCGGCATGCGGCCACCCTGGATCGACCAGTTGTCGTTGAACACGTACTTGCCGAAGGCGACCGGCAGGGGCGTGAACAGCAGGTCGGTCTGGTCGAGGGCGCTGTAGTTCAGGAAGCCGAGGGACGGGATCGCGTAGGCGCCGGCCTGGACGTAGAACTGGAACGGCCCATCGGCCTTCTGGATCCAGCCCTGGATGTTGGTGAAGTCGACCCGGGCCGCCCGGTCGCTCGGCAGCGGCGCGGCCGAGAACGGGAAGGGGTTGGTCTGGGTGTAGGCGTAGCCGGTGATCGCGCCGCCGACATAGATGTCGCCGAAGCCGCCGAGGGTGACGCAGGACGGGTTCGGGTTCGGCTTGATCACGCCGCCATAGGCCGGCAGCGACAGGGTCGCCTTGCAGCGTTCGACAACGGCCACCGGGGCAGGGGCCGGGGCGGCCAGGTCGGCGGCGTGAGCGAAGCCGGACGACAGCAGGGCGACGGTCAGGCTGCTGAGGGTGAAGCGCATTGCCACGTTCGGGAAGTCCATCTGGGGCCGGATGAGGCCGGGGCCAACTGCAGCCAAGCTGGCAGTGTGGCGGCACCGTGGCAAAACCAATTGTTGGGCGTTTGCTCAAAAAATAGGCAATTTAGGCACTGTTGCGAGGGTGTATCCGGCGCCGTGTCTTTCGCGCAACGCGGGTGGATACTTGGTGGACGTACAACGAACCTCTCCATTGACGTCGTGGCCTTGGGGAAGGTCGCCTCGGCTCCGACCTCCACGGCGCGCGAATCGTCGAGCGCCGCGGGTCATGCGATTGCCGATCGATCGCTTCGCGATGCGGAAATCGGCTTCGCTCAGACGTGTGAAGCCTACGGCTTCACCGCGCGGGCTCGGGATACGAATTCCGGAAGTGATCTTCTGGAATTCGTATCACGCCTCCTCCGCCAGCATCCGCCGCAGCCAGTCGAGGAAGGCCGAGGCGGCCGGCGAGAGCGGGCGGTCCGTCGCCGGGATGGCCGCGAAGCCGTCGGGGAAGCGATGGAAGCCGCAGGGGGCCACGAGGCGGCCCGCCGCGAGGTCGTCGCGCACCAGGACCTGCTCCACCAGGGCGATGCCGAGGCCCGACAGCGCGGCCTCAATGCACAGGCCGTTATGCGGAAAGGCGGTGTCCCGCTCCGCCGCGACCTGCCTGCCGGTCGCCGCCTCCCAGGCCGGCCAGGAATGCGGCGTGTATTCGTGGAGGATCCGGGTCCCGGCGACGAGGCGTCCACCCTCCGCCCGGACCGGGTAATCGGGCGCGCAGACCACCCCGAAGGCCACGTCGCCGAGGCGGATCGCCCGCGCCTCGTCGCGGATCGGACGGGCGAGGCGGTCCCAGCTCAGCACCAGGTCGGCGCCGTCGTCGCGGATCTCCCGGGCCGAGGTCATCGAGAGGCGCACCTGCACCGTCGGCCGCTCGCGGTAGAAGCCCGAGAGGCGCGGCACCAGCCAGCGCATCGCGAAGGTCGCCCCGCAGGCGAGGTGGATGGTGGTGCCTTGCCCGGCATCGCGCAGGCGCCGGTAGCCCCGTTCCAGGTCGTCGAGCACCCCCGCCACCACGGTCCGAAACGCCTCACCGGCGGGGGTGAGGCGCAGGCCCGTGCCGGCCTTCTCGAACAAGGCGGTGCCGGCCTGCTCCTGCAGCGCCCGCACCTGGCGCGACACCGCCCCGTGCGTGCGCCCGAGTTCGTCGGCAGCCCTCGTCACCGAGCCGAGGCGCGCCGCGGCCTCGAAGGCGCGCAGGGAGGAGAGGGGCGGCAGGTGGCGCATGACCGGTGTCTGTGAGTTTCGCGCACGAAGCGCGCCGGAGAACTCAATATACGGCCGCCCTCGTCCCGGGTAGCAGGGTGGCGCCCGGGACGCGAAGGAGACTCGGGACAAGAAGGAGATCCGCCATGGCCGCCACCGTCATCCCGTTCCCGTCGCCCCGCGCCCCGCGGAACCCGACCGTGAGCCGCGCACACGAACCGCGGCTTGCCGGGGTGGCGATCCTGCGGGGCTGGCTGCGACGCTGGTCGGCCCGCCGCGATCTGGCGCGCGACCTGCCCTTCATGACCGACGAGACGCTCGCGGATATCGGGCTCTCCCGCGCGGAGGCCCGCGCCGAGGCGCGCCGCCCGTTCTGGAGGCTCAGTGCACACGACGCGGCGTGACCCTGCTTCCGCGGCCGGTTGACCGGCCGCAGGTCCGCTGCCAGCCTGCTCCCGCCGGGGCCGACAAGACGCCCCGCCGGGAGGATCCATCCGTGTCCCTACGCGTTCGCGCCGCCATCCTGCACCACGCCCCCGTCGCGCGGCCCTATGCCGAGACGCGGCCCCTGCGCATCGAGACGATCGAGCTCGATCCCCCGGGGCCGGACGAGGTGCTGGTGAAGATCGCCGGCGCCGGCCTGTGCCATTCCGACCTCTCGGTCATCAACGGCGACCGGATCCGCCCGGTGCCGGTGGCTCTCGGGCACGAGGCCTCCGGCATCGTCGAGGAACTGGGACCCGGAATCACCGACCTGAAGCGCGGCGACCACGTGGTGATGTCCTTCGTGCCGACCTGCGGCGGCTGCGCGCCGTGCCGCGAGGGGCGCGGCGCCCTGTGCGAGCCCGGCAACGCCGCCAACGGCCGCGGCACGCTCCTGTCGGGCGCCAAGCGCATCCGCTGCGACGGCGCCGAGGTGAGCCACCACAGCGGCGTCTCGGCCTTCGGCGAATACGCGGTGATCTCCCGCCGCTCGATCGTGAAGATCGATTCCGACATCCCCCTCGTCGAGGCGGCCCTGTTCGGCTGCGCGGTGATGACCGGAGTCGGCGCGGTGGTGAATACCTGCCGGGTGCAGATGGGCCAGAGCGTCGCCGTGGTGGGTCTCGGCGGCGTCGGCCTCTCGGCGCTGATCGGGGCGGTGGCGAGCGGGGCGGGCCGCGTCGTCGCGGTCGATTTGTCGGAGGACAAGCTCCGGGTCGCGCGCGAACTCGGCGCCACCGACGCGTTCCTCGCCTCCGATCCCGACGCGGTCGCGGCGATCCGCGACGCCACCGACGGCGGGGTCGATTACGCCCTGGAGATGGCCGGCTCGGTCAAGGCCTTCGACACCGCCTACCGCATCACCCGCCGAGGCGGCACCACGGCGACCGCGGGCCTCGCCAACCCGAACCACAGCTTCACCCTGCCGCCGGTCGGCCTCGTCGGCGAGGAGCGGGTGGTGCGCGGCAGCTACATGGGCTCCTGCGTCCCGGCGCGCGACATCCCGCGCTACATCGCGATGTACCGCCAGGGCCGCCTGCCGGTGGACAAGCTGATGACCGGCACGCTGACCCTCGACCAGATCAACGAGGGCTTCGACCGGCTCGACCGCGGCGAGGCGATCCGGCAGGTGATCGCGATGTAAGCAAGTGTTCGCGGTGTGAGAGAGGCCGTCTCGGGCTCCACCGACCCGACACCCTCGATGTCATCCCGGGGCTCGCCGTAGGCGAGAACCCGGGATCCATAGCCGCTGGCGACGCCGGACAAGGCGGGTAGCGTTCCGCTTCATCTTGCATCGTCGGCGGTTATGGATCCCGGGCTCCGCTTTCGCGGCCCCGGGATGACTCGGAGGGTGACAGTGTCGGCGGGAGAGCCGAAAAAGCTTCCGCGGTCCGGGCGCCAGTCGCATCACGATCCTGGAAGGGTCGGACCGCAGCGTTCGCGATCGATGCGAGCGTGTCGGGGAGGGCACGCCTCGTGTTTTTCCTCCCCGAATCTCCATCCTCGACCACCCGCTTCGCCGATCCCGGCCGCGCTGCACTTGTCGCCTGCGCGCGCGCATGCATCGATGGGCGACCACCACGAGGGGGCCGCCGCTGCCGGCCCGAGGGTTTTCTTTCAAGGACGTGCCATGGGGCTGTTTCAGGATGCCTTCTCCCGGATCGGCCGGGTCGTCATGTCCTATGCCGGCGACACCGCCTTCCTCCACGCCGCCTGCTCGGCGGCCGCCACCGTGATCCTGGCCGACCAGGAGATCGACGAGGAGGAGATCGAGACGGCGCTCGCCGACCTCAGCAACAACCCGATCCTGCACAAGTCCTACGGCGTGCTGAAGCTCGAACAGGAGCTGCACGAGGCGATCGCCCGGGCGAAGAGCCGGGCCGGGCGGCTGGAGAACCTGCGCTTCGTCGGCGCCATCGCCGACCGTCCGCTGGAGCAGCGCCAGGACGTCTTCCTGATCGCCGCCGACGTCGCCGACCAGGGCGGGATCAGCGAACTGGAGCACAAGGCCCTCGACGAGATCGCCGAGGTGCTCGGCGTCGAGAAGACCGCCCTTCTGGGCGTGTGAGGGCCTGACACCGGGCGAGTCCGCCCCATCTCCTCCCCGGTCCAAGGATGGGGAGCATGTCGCGATGGATGTCGGATTTCTCGGGCTCGGCCGGATGGGCCGGGGGATGGCCCTCAACTTGGTGAAGGCGGGCCATCGGGTCCGGGTGTGGAACCGCTCGGCGCAAGCCGCGGAGGCCCTGCGCGCCCACGGCGCCGAGCCGGTGGCGACCCCCGCCGAGGCGTTCCGGGGCGATGCCGCCGTGACGATGCTGGCCGACGACGCCGCGCTCCACGCCGTCATCGTCGAGAGCGGCCTCCTCGACCAGGCCGAGCGGCCGAAGGTGCATCTCGGGACCAGCACCATCTCGGTGGCGCTGGCCGAGGAACTGGCGGCTATCCATGGCCGGGCGGGCGTCGCTTACGTCTCGGCACCGGTCTTCGGCCGGCCCGACGTGGCGGAAGCCGGCAAGCTCAACATCCTGGCGGCCGGCCCGGACGACGCCATTCTCGCGGCGCAGCCGCTCCTCGACGCGATGGGGGCGAAGACCTGGCGCTTCGGCGAGGCGCCGGCCCGGGCGAACACCGTCAAGCTCGCCGGCAACATGATGATCGTCGCGGCGATCGAGGCGATGGGCGAGGCCTCGGCGCTCGCCGAGGCGCACGGCGTCGCCGCCGCAGACCTCCTCGACCTCCTGACGAACACGATCTTCGCCGCGCCGGTCTACAAGAACTACGGCGCCTCGATCGCCGCCGGCCGCTACGAGCCGCCGGGCTTCGGACTGGCGCTCGGCGCCAAGGACGTGCGCCTGGCCCTCGCAGCGGGCGAAGCCGCCCGGGTGCCGATGCCGCTCGCCAGCGTGCTGCGCGACGGCCTGCTCGAGGCGCTCGCCCATGGCGACGGCGAGAAGGACCTGGCGGCGCTCGCCACCGTCTCGATGCGGCGGGCGGGCCGGGGCTGAACCCTGCCCGCGACGGCGCCTACTCGGCGGCGATGCGCCGGGGGCCGAGATCGAGGGCGGCATGCCCCAGGGTCTCGGCCACCGCGGTCAGGATCCGCGACAGGGCGTCGAAGCCGGGGCGGGGCAGGAGCTTGCGCTCGTCCATGTAGAGGGCGCGGTTGATCTCGATCTGGAGGGCGTGGCGGCCGAAGGCGGGCTCGCCGTAATGCTCGGTGATGAAGCCGCCGGCATAGGGCTTGTTGCGCACCACCCTGAGGCCGTGGCCGCGAAAGGCGGCCTCGGCGCAATCGATCAGGTCGGGTCCGCAGGCGGTGCCGAAGCGGTCTCCGAGCACCACGTCGATCGCCGGTCCCTCGTCGCGGCCGAGGCTCGTCGAGGGCATCGAGTGGCAGTCGATCAGGACGGCGTGCCCGAAGGTGCGGGCGGTGCGCGCCACCAGGTCCTTGAGGGTGCGGTGATAGGGCTTGTACAGTTCCTCGATCCGCGCAATCGCCTCCTCGACCGGCAGGCGGCCGCGGTAGATCTCCTGGCCGTCCGCCACCACCCGAGGCACCGTGCCGAGGCCGCCCGCCACCCGCATCGAGCGCACGTTGACGAAGGGCGGCAGCCGCCCGTCGAACATCCGCGGGTCGAGCTCGTAGGGCTCGCGGTTCACGTCGAGATAGGCCCGCGGGAAGGCGGCCTGCATCAGCGGTGCGCCCAGGGCGACGACGGGCGCGTAGAGCCGGTCGACGAAGGCGTCCTCCGAGCGGCGCAAGGCCACCGCGTCGAGCCGCGACGCCGCCACGAAGGAAGCCGGGTAGACCGCGCCCGAATGGCCGGTGTTGTAGACGAACGGCAGGGTCTGCCGCTCCGGCTCGTCCACCCGGAAGGGCGGCGTGAACAGGCTGGCGGGAGAGGCCTGGCTCATCCGGCGGTCCGGGGGCGGAGGGAGGGGACAGGAGGAGAGGGCATGGCAGGGGGGACATGGGACGCGGTCGCACCTTCATCCGGCTAATCTGGCGCCGCGGCCCGGCCCTGTCCACTGCCGCGAGGGTGTGGCGCCCCCGCAAATCCGGTCCGGATTCCGCCGGCGAATCCCGTGGGGAACCCGCCCCGAGGGGCGGCGCGTCAACACTCTGTTTACCACGCGGCCGCTTTATGGAATGAACACAGCGAATCGGAATCCAGGACTCCCGTTCATGAAGATCCTCCTCGCGGAAGACGACAACGACATGCGTCGCTTCCTCGCCAAGGCGCTCCAGAACGCGGGCTACGACGTGGCCTCGTTCGACAACGGCCTCTCGGCCTATAACCGCCTGCGCGAGGAGCCGTTCGAGCTCCTGCTCACCGACATCGTGATGCCCGAGATGGACGGCATCGAGCTGGCGCGCCGCGCCACCGAGCTCGATCCCGACATCAAGGTGATGTTCATCACGGGCTTCGCCGCGGTGGCGCTCAACCCCGATTCGAAGGCCCCGAAGGACGCCAAGGTCCTGTCGAAGCCCTTCCACCTGCGCGAGCTCGTCACCGAGGTCGAGAAGCTGATGGCGGCCTGAGGACCGCCCCGGGTCGAGATGGCGAGGGCGGACTGACGCGCCGCCGCTGGCGCGCTCCGTCGCGGGCGCCTATATTGGGCAAACCCCGATTTCGGGCCTCCCCCGCAGCGCACGAGCCGACGGATGCAGCCGGTCACGATCTACACCACCAGCTGGTGCCCCTATTGCTCGGCGGCCAAGTCGCTGCTGCAGGAGAAGGGCGCCGCCTTCACCGAGATCGACGTCGAGGCCAAGGCGGGTGCCCGGCGCGAGATGATCGACAAGGCCGGCGGCCGCACCAGCGTGCCGCAGATCTTCGTCGGGGCGACCCATGTCGGCGGCTGCGACGATCTCTACGCCCTCGACAAGTCCGGCCGCCTCGATCCGCTGCTGGCCGGCTGAACCTCTGGCGGGGGCCGGCCGCTCGTCGTAAGCTGGCCGGGCCTTCCCGGAGTTCCCGCGCATGACCGCTCCCCGCTTCGTCGCCGCCTGCGTGCAGATGCGCTCCGGCCGCGACCCCGCGCAGAACCGCGATGCCGCGGTGACGGGCATCCGCGAGGCGGCGGAACGCGGCGCGCAGTACGTGCAGACGCCCGAGATGACCTCACTCCTCGAGCGCGACCGGCCGAGCCTTTTCGAGAAAATCCGCGAGCCCGAGCACGATTCGACCCTCGGGGCGCTCCGCGACGTCGCCCGAGAGCGGGGCGTCGTGGTCCATGTCGGCTCGCTCGCGGTGAAGAATGGCGACAAGGTCGCCAACCGCGCCTTCGTGATCGACCGCAAGGGCGCGATCTCCGCGGCTTACGACAAGCTCCACCTCTACGACGTCGACCTGCCGAACGGCGAGAGCTACCGCGAATCGGCCACCTATACCGGCGGCGCCCGGGCCGTCGTGACCGACCTGCCCTGGGGCCGGCTCGGCGTCGCGATCTGCTACGACGTGCGCTTTCCCGCCCTCTACCGGGCGCTGGCCGAGGCCGGGGCCGAGATCCTGTCGGCGCCCGCCGCCTTCACCCGCCAGACCGGTGAGGCGCATTGGCACGTGCTCCAGCGCGCCCGGGCGATCGAGACCGGCTCGTTCATGATCTCGGCGGCGCAGGGTGGCCGGCACGAGGACGGGCGCGAGACCTACGGCCACTCGCTCATCGTCGATCCCTGGGGCCGGGTTTTGGCCGAGTGCGACGGCAACGAACCCGGCGTGATCCTGGCCGAGATCGACATGGCCCTGGTGGCGGATGCCCGCGCCCGCATCCCGGCCCTGCGCCATGCCCGCCCGGTGGTGGTCGAGACGGCCGGCGCCTGACGGGCTTCCCTTGCGGCCGGATTTCCGCCACACCGAGGGTTCGCGGAATCGCGAGACCCTCGCAAATGCGCGCCCGGCCACCGATATCCTCCCCATGATCCGCTACGCCCTGTCCTGCGAGTCCGGCCACAGCTTCGAGAGCTGGTTCCCGTCGAGCGAGTCCTACGACGAGCAGGTCCGGGCCGGCTTCGTGACCTGTCCGTTCTGCAACAGCCCGAAGGTGGCCAAGCAGATCATGGCGCCCTCGCTCGGCCGCGCGGCGACACTGCCGGCTCCGGTCGAGGCGCCGAGCGTACCTGCGACGCCTGCGCCGGCGGAGGCGCCGGTCAGCCTGGTCTCGGAGCCCGAGCGGCAGCTGCGCGCGATGATCCGCGCCCTGCACGAGCACGTCGCCCGCACCGCCGACCATGTCGGCGAGAATTTCGCGACGGAAGCCCGGAAGATGCATTACGGCGAGGCCGAGCAGCGGGCGATCTACGGCGAGGCGAGCCTCAACGAGGCGCGCTCGCTCATGGAGGAGGGGATCGCGGTGCAGCCGCTGCCGTCCTTGCCGGACGACCGGAATTGAGCGTCGGCTCATTGTTCTCTCAGAGCCTGTTCGACTTGCTCGGGCTGCACCGTGGTGAAAATTCCTGTCCATCCCACAACCTCATCCTGAGGTGCCGCGTAGCGGCCTCGAAGGAGGGCTCCAGAAATCTCAGCGATAGCTGGAGCCCTCCTTCGAGGTCAGTCGATCTTCAATCGACTAACACCTCAGGATGAGGTCGCGGAGGGGAGAAAATCCACCGATCGGCCAAACAGGTTTTCAGCTCGCCAGAAACAGCACCGACCGGTCGGACGCCTCCAGCACCGTTTCCGCCAGGGGGCCGAAGGCCGCCCCCTCGCCGGAACGGCGGGTGACCCCCATCACGATCAAGTCGTGATCGCCGGCCCGGGCCTGGCGCAGGATCTCGCGCTCGAGCGCCCGCGTGGCGCGCACCTGCGTCCGCACCCGTAGGCCCGCCTGCTCGGCGAGATCGAGCACGTCGCGCAGCGCCTCCGAATCGCCTTGGGCCAAACCGGTGAGGCGCCGGGTCCCGGCGGCCTGCGAGAGGAACAGCACCGTCAACGGCGCACTCGCGCCGCGGGCCAGGGTCACGGCGATCTCGGCGCCGCGCCGGGCGGCCCGGGTGCCGTCGATCACCGCCAGGACCGACAGGGCGGCCCGCTCCGGGTCCCGGCTGTGCGACCCCCGCGCCGCCGTGATGGCGAGCGGTCCGTCGAAGCGCTCCGCGGCCTGCGCCACCGCGTCGGCGAGCCCGCCATCGGGCGCCACCGTCGGATCGATGCCGACGATCAGGAGATCGTAGCCCTTGGCGGCCTCCTCGCCCACGACCTCCGCGGCGGGCGCCTCGCGGGCGAGTTCCGTCACCTCGACCGCCGCGGCGTCCTCGTCGTCCGTTCCCTGCCGGGCGCCCCGCGCCGCCTCCGTCACCGCGCCCGACAGGACGGCCTCGTCCGTCGCGGCGCCCAGCCGCACCACCGTGACCGGCATGCCGCGCGAGCCGGCGACGAGGCCGGCGAGCCGCGCGGCGAAGCGACCCTTCGGGCCGTCATCGGCGGCGACGAGCAGGCGTTCGAGATTGGCGACGAAGCCGCTCTCCTCCGCCGCCTCGCGCTCCAGCCGCTCCTTCTCCTCGCCCTTGAGCGGCAGGCGGTGGAGCGCCCAGCGCAGGGTCGGCGGCATCGCCAGGGTGGTGATCAACGCCATGGCGACGATCATCGTGAACAGGTCCTGGCTCAGCGCCCCCATGCCGAGCCCGATCGAGGCGACGATCACCTCGGTCGAGCCGCGGGCATTCATGCCGCAGGCGAGCGCCAGGGATTCCGACCGCCGCAGGCCCCCGAGCAGCCCGCCCGCGAAGGCGCCGGCGAACTTGCCGAGGCTCGCGATGGCGATGAGCCCGAGGGTGAGGAGCAGGAGGCGGGGGTCGCGCAGGATGGTGAGGTCGGCGCTCAGGCCGGCGAGCCCGAAGAAGATCGGCGCGAACAGGGCGGTGACGACGCCGCGCAGCTGCTCGTCGATGCGCTTCGTCAGGATCGGAGACTGGCCGACGAGAAGGCCGGCCACGAAGGCGCCGAGCACCGTATGCACGCCGATGGCCTGCGTGATCAGCGCCAGCACCCCCATCAGCACCAGGATCGCGGTGATCACCGCGGCCTCGCTGCGCAGCGAGTCGTTGGCCCAGCGGATCAGCCAGAAGACGAGGCGGCGCCCGACCGTGAGGCTGAGCCCGAGGAAGGCCAGGGTGCCGGCAAGGCTGCGGCCGACCTCCCACGGGTCGATCGTGCCGGCCTGCGCCAGGCTGAAGATGACCGCGATGATGACCCAGCCGATCGTGTCGTCGATGATCGCCGAGGCGACGATGACCTGGCCGACGTTGCGGCGCAGGAAGTTCATCTCGCGCACCACCATGGCGACGATCTTGACCGACGAGATCGCGAGCGCGGTGCCGAGGAAGAGCGCGGTGACGAGGCGCAGTTCCGGATGCGGCAGCATCGCCTCGGGCAGGAACCAGCCGAGCAGGAAGCCGCAGCCGAACGGCACCGCGACGCCGGTGACCGAGACGCTGAGCGCCGCGCGCCGGACCTTGCGCACCAGGGCGAGGTCGGTCTCCATGCCGGTCATCAGCAGCAGGAGCAGGATGCCGAGCTGGGCGATGCCGTCGAGGAGCGCCTTCTGGTCGCGGCCGGGCGGAAACAGCCAATGTTGCGCGTCCGGCCACAAAGCCCCGAGGAAGGAGGGGCCGAGCAGGATGCCGGCCAAGAGCTGGCCCATCACCGCCGGCTGCCCGATCCGCAGCATCGCCTCGCCGAGCAGGCGCCCGACGGTGAGGAGCAGGACGATCTGGACGACGAGCACCACCTCGGACGGGCCGCCGCCCGAGCCGATTCCGGCGGCGTGGGCGGTGCCGGCGGCGAGCAGCGCGACGACGAGGAGCGCCGTCCTCATGCGGCCGAGCCCGTCGGGAGGAGAAGCCCGGGGTGAGGGGAGGACGCAGGGACGCTGGTTTCTCGCACGCGGGTCTCTCGTGTCCTCTCGCTTCGAGCGAGCGTCAACCGGGGCGCGCTTGACCGGTTCCTGAAACACCGTCAAGGCGGTCGGCGAGGGCAAGCGCCCGTTGCTCGTTGCTCGTTGCTCGTTGCCCGTTGCCCGTTGCCTGTACGAGCCGGGAGCCCGATCCTCGCCAGGGCGGTCACCCGGCGCTCTTCCAACAACAAACGATTTTGCGGAGGAAACCCCATGCGAGCCTTGAGGCTGCTGCGCACCGCGGCAGCGGGCGCGGCCCTGTCGCTGATCGCCCTCGCGGCCCTCGCCGCCGACTACCCGGCGCCCAAGGAAGGCGACTGGACGATCAAGGACTTCAAGTTCCACACCGGCGACGTCCTGCCGGAGCTGCGCCTGCACTACACCACGATCGGGGATCCGAAGGGAGAACCGGTGGTCGTCCTGCACGGCACCACCGGCTCGGCCGCCAGCATGCTGACGCCGGGATTCGCCGGCGAGCTGTTCGGCCCCGGCCAGCCGCTCGACGCGGCCAAGTATTACATCGTCATCCCGGACGCGATCGGCCACGGACGATCGTCCAAGCCGTCGGACGGATTGAAGGCGAAGTTCCCGCGCTACAACTACGACGACATGGCGGAGGCGCAGTACCGGCTGCTCAAGGAGCATCTCGGCCTCAACCACGTCCGCCTGGTCATCGGCAACTCGATGGGCGGGATGCATGCCTGGATCCTGGGCGTGAAGCATCCCGGGTACATGGACGCCCTCGTCCCGATGGCGGCGCAACCGAGCGAGATGGGAAGCCGCAACTGGATCATGCGCCGGCTGCTGACCGAGACCATCCGGCGCGACCCGGCCTACGCGAACGGCGAGTACACGACGCAGCCGCCATCCCTGCGGGTCGCCAACGTGTTCTTCGCCCTGGCCACCAGCGGCGGCACGCTCGCCCTGCAGAAGCAGGCGCCGACCGGGGCGCTGGCCGACAAGCTGGTGGATGCGCGCCTGAACCAGCCGTTCAGCGCGGATGCCAACGACTACATCTACCAGTGGGATTCGTCGCGCGGCTACAATCCCTCCCCGGGCCTCGAGACGATCGAAGCGCCCGTCCTGGCGATCAACTCGGCGGATGACGAGCGCAACCCGCCCGAGACGGGGATCATGGAGCGCGAAATGAAGCGGCTGAAGACCGGGCGCCTCTACCTGATCCCGGCCAGCGCCGAGACCACCGGGCACGGCACCACGGCCTTCGCCCGGTTCTACAAGCAGCAGCTCCAGGATTTCCTGCAGGCCGCGCCGAAGCGCGCGATCTAGGTCGTCGGCGGGTCTTCGGTCCCGAAGTCCCGTCGATTGGCGCAGCCGTATCGATATCCTTCACGTCGTTTTGGAAGAGAGCCCCCGGGACCACTCCCGGGGGCTCTCTTCTCATCTCACGCCTTCTCGAGCACGTAGGTCCCCGGCGCCGCGCCCAGAGACGGCAGCACCCCGCCGCCGGGCTGGCGCGCCGGCACCCGCTCGGAATTCTGGTATTCGAGCCAGCTCAGCCAGTAGGGCCACCACGAGCCCTTGTGCTCGGTCGCAGCCGCGATCCAGTCCTGGAGCGTGCCGTGGGCCGGCCCGCCGGTCCAGTACCCGTATTTGGGCTTGGCCGGCGGGTTGACCACGCCGGCGATGTGGCCGGAACCCGCCAGCACGTAGTCGACCGAGCCGCCGAAGGCACGGCAGCCCTCGAAGACCGAGAGGGCCGGGGCGATGTGGTCTTCCCGCGTCGCGAGGTTGAACACCGGCACCGTCACCTTGCCGAGGTCGAGGCGCACGTTGCCGAGCACCATCTCGCCGCGCGACAGCTTGTTGTCGAGGTAGCAGTTGCGCAAGTAGAACGAGTGGTTGGCGGCCGGCATCCGGGTCGCGTCGGAGTTCCAGTACAGGAGGTCGAAGGGCAGCGGCGCCTTGCCCTTCAGGTAGTTGTTGACGACGTAGGGCCAGATCAGGTCGTTCGGCCGCAGCATGTTGAAGGCGTTGGCCATCTTGGCGCCTTCGAGGTAGCCGCGGTCCTTCATGCCGGATTCGATCGAGCGGATCTGCGCCTCGTCGACGAAGACCTTCAGGTCGCCGGCATGGGTGAAGTCGACCTGGGTGGTCAGGAAGGTGCTGCTCGCGATGCGGTCGTCGCCCACCGCCGCCATGTAGGCGAGGCTGACGGCGAGCAGCGTCCCGCCGACGCAGTAGCCCACCGCCGAGACCTGGCGCTCGCCGGTCGCCTGCTCGATCGCCTCCAGGGCCGAGAAGATGCCCTCGCGCATGTAGCTCTCGAAATCCTTCGAGGCGTGGCGCGCATCCGGGTTGACCCAGGAGATCACGAACACCGTCAGGCCCTGGGCGACCGCCCAGCCGATGTAGCTCTTGTCCTTGTTCAGATCGAGGATGTAGAACTTGTTGATCCAGGGCGGCACGATCAGGAGCGGGCGCTTGAAGACCGTGTCGGTCTGCGGCGCGTACTGGATCAGCTCGATCAGGTCGTTGCGGAACACCACCTCGCCCGGGGTGTTGGCCATATTGACCCCGACCTTGAACTGGCCCTGGTCGGTCTGGCGCACGCGCAATTCGCCGCCGCCGGCCTCGACGTCCTCGGCCAGCATCTTCATGCCGCGCACGAGGTTGGCGCCGTTCTCCCGGAAGGTCTCGCGGATGAGTTCGGGGTTGGTCGCCACGAAGTTCGACGGCGACATCGCGCCGGAGATCTGCCGGACATAGAACTGCGCCTTGGCGCGGGTATGGTCGTCGAGCCCCTCGGCCTCGTCGACCAGCACCTCGGCCCAGCGGCTGGTGATCAGGTAGCCCTGCTTGAGGAAGTCGAAGACCGGGTTCGTCGTCCATTCGGGGGCGGCGAAGCGCTTGTCCTTGGGGTCGGGCAGGGCGACCGGCGTCACGGTCTCGCCCTGCATGCGCTGGAGGGTCGAGCCCCACAGGGCCAGGAACTGCCCGCCGATCAGGCTCTGGGCCTCCAGCGCCTTCTGGGGATCGGTGAACCACTTCTCGGCCACGGTCCCGAGCGTGCGCACGACTTCCGTCACCGAGTCGGCGAGCGCCGTGTTCGGCTTGCCCGCCTCGAGGGGCTTGGCGTAGGCGGCGAGCGCCCGGCTGAACTGCTCGGTCATCAGGCCCGCATTGCGCGACAGGACCTCCACGTCCGCGATCGGACTCTGCGCACCCGGCGCCGTGCTCCTCTCAGATGTCACGCGCGTTCTCCTCCCTCATTATCGACGGCCCGCCGCAGCAAGCCGCCTTTCGGACAAAATATCGTCGCAAACCGCCGGTTCCGCCAGATGACCGGACCGGGTTTCCTCATCGCCACGGTGCTCTCGCGCAAGGTTCCCCTCACGTCATGCCCGCGTTCCCCGCTCTTTCGCCCACCCTTCGTTGCACTGCAACATGCTTGGTCTGCCTTGCGGTCATTCTTTCCACCGGCGGTTGCGTCCTCGACGGCGCCGGGGTGCGCGACGCCGCCAAGTCGGCGGGTTTCGGCCCCAAGGAGGTCGCGGCGCCGGACTTCGTGACCCGGTCCCGGCGCGGAAACGGAGACTTCCTGCCGGTCGGCGAGTCGGCCCCGCCCCGCGAGACTCGTGCCAAGTCGGCCGCCGGGGTGAAGCAGCTCGAGGCCGAGCTCGACGCCAGCCGCCAGCGCAACGAGGTCCGGGGCCGCGACGCCGCCAAGGTCGGCGGCGCGGTCAAGCCGCCGGCTCCGCCGCAAGCCCCCTCCAACTAAGGTCCCGCCGGGCGAGTGACGCAAGTTCGGGCGCCCGAACTTCCTCTCGCCCCAAAACCCTTCTAGACAGCATCTGTGACACGCGCGTCGCAGCGGCGGCGCCGATCCAGGACCCGGCCATGACCGATTTTCACCGCATCAAGCGACTGCCCCCCTACGTCTTCGAGCAGGTCAACCGGATCAAGGCCGCCGCCCGCGCCAACGGCGCCGACATCATCGACCTCGGGATGGGCAACCCGGACCTCGAGGCGCCCCGCCACGTGATCGAGAAGCTGGTCGAGACCGCCGGCAAGCCGCGCACCGACCGCTACTCGGCCTCGAAGGGCATCGCAGGCCTGCGCCGCGCCCAGGCGAACTACTACCAGCGCCGCTTCGGCGTCTCGCTCAACCCCGACACGCAGGTCGTGGCGACGCTCGGCTCCAAGGAGGGCTTCGCCAACATGGCGCAGGCCATCACGGCGCCGGGCGACGTGGTGCTGGTGCCCAACCCGAGCTACCCGATCCACGCCTTCGGCTTCCTGATGGCGGGCGGCGTGGTCCGCTCGGTCCCCGCCGAGCCGACCCCCGCCTTCTTCCCGGCGGCCGAGCGGGCGATGCAGCAC
This sequence comes from Methylobacterium aquaticum, assembly GCF_016804325.1. Classification (NCBI taxonomy): domain Bacteria; kingdom Pseudomonadati; phylum Pseudomonadota; class Alphaproteobacteria; order Hyphomicrobiales; family Methylobacteriaceae; genus Methylobacterium; species Methylobacterium aquaticum. The sequence continues at coordinate 4,950,646 of NZ_CP043627.1, read as the reverse complement.
TCGATCCCCAAGCCCGTGGCGATGGTGGTCTGCTACCCCTCGAACCCGACCGCCTACGTCGCCTCCCTCGACTTCTACCGCGACCTCGTCGCCTTCGCGAAGAAGCACGAGCTGATCCTGCTCTCCGACCTCGCCTATGCCGAGGTCTATTTCGACGACGACAACCCGCCGCCCTCGGTCCTGCAGGTGCCGGGCGCGATCGACGTGGCGGTGGAGTTCACCTCCCTGTCCAAGACCTTCTCGATGGCCGGCTGGCGGATGGGCTTTGCCGTCGGCAACGAGCGGCTGCTGGCGGCGCTCACCCGGGTGAAGTCCTACCTCGACTACGGCGCCTTCACGCCGATCCAGGTCGCCGCCACTGCCGCCCTCAACGGCCCGGAGGACTGCATCCACGAGATGCGCGCCACCTATCGCCGCCGCCGCGACGCGATGGTCGATGCCTTCCAGAAGACCGGCTGGGACATCCCGGTGCCGTCCGCCTCGATGTTCGCCTGGGTGCCGATCCCGGAGCGGTTCCGGAGCCTCGGCAGCCTCGAATTCTCGAAGCTCCTGGTCGAGAAGGCCGACGTGGCGGTGGCTCCGGGCATCGGCTTCGGCGAGCACGGCGACGATTACGTGCGGATCGCGCTGGTCGAGAACGAGCAGCGCATCCGCCAGGCGGCCCGCAACATCCGCCGCTTCTTCGACAACGCCGACCGCACGCTGCACAACATCGTGCCGATGCAGAAGGTCGGCTGAGGCGAAAAACTTGTGGCCGGGGGGCGACAGGGGAGGCGCAATCGCGTCCCCGGCCGCCCTCCGGGTTGATCCGGGCCTCGTGCGGCGTCAGGGTGCGGCCAAGGTTTGGCTTCACCCTCAGGGTATCCGATGCGTCGCTCGCTGAAGTTCGTCGTTCTCGCCGCCGCGGCCGCCCTGCCGGCCGCCTGCGCGCCGAACCCGATCATCGCACGCGACCCCGTCCCGGCCCCGGGCCCCGACATCGCCTATCGCTGCTCCTCGACCCCGGCGCTCCTCAACGGCTACTGGGCCGAGTGCGAGCGGATCCGGCGCGAGCGCGAGGTCGTGATCCGCACCAAGGGCTGACGCGCACCCCACACCCGGACAGGTCGCCGCGCCCTCGGAACCGGGCGCCGCTCCCCATGCGTTAACCGGCATCCGTCACCGGAGGATGCCCCGCGTGGTCCGTCGTCTCATCCCGCCGCTCGCAGCCCTGGCCTGCTTTTCGGGCCCGGCCCTCGCGCAAGCGCCCCTCGCGGTTCGGGTGCGCCCGCCGGCCGTCGCGCCCGACATCTACAACCGCGCCGCCGCGCCCGGCCCCACCGTTCTTCAGGTCTCGCCCGGCGTCATCGTCGGGCCGCTGCCCGCTGGCCCGAGCGGCCTGGTGGCGATCCGTGCCGTGCCGATCGCCGCCGTCACCAACGGCGCCGCCTTCGGGCCGACCGGCTACGGCTACTACAACGACAGCCTCAGCGAAGGCCCGCTCGACCGCCCGCACCGCATGGCCGATTACGTCCTCGGCGGCCGGGCCTACTGATCCTCACCCCCAACGAAGGAAACGTCCCATGCGTACGCGCCTCCTCGCGGCGGGCCTTTTCGCCGGCCTCGCCACCCTCGCGGCGGCTCTGCCGGCCGCCGCCCAGAGCGTCGGCTACGTCACCGGCTTCCCGGGCAAGGACCCGGCCGGCGACGACGAGATCGGCTGGGGCCCGGCCTACCGGCCCGAGACCAGCTTCTCGCAGCCCGGCACCCCGCCGACCCCGGGCGACTTCGCCGGCGCCGCCTATCGGGCGCGCACGGGGCACGGGCCCTACGACGCGATCCAGGCCCCGATGCGGCCGGTTCGCGCCTACCAGTACCAGAACCCGGGCTACGGCTACGCGCCGGCGGGTTACTACGGCGAGCGCGAGTATGCCCCACGGGTGCGGAGCGTGCGGGTGAAGCACCGGCATCATGCCAAGGCGAAGATGCACCGGGCGTATCGGCAGGTGATGCGCTGACGGTTCGTGCAACTTGCTCAGTAAAACCGTCCACCCTCCTGGTCATTCCGGGGCCGCGCAGCGGAGCCCGGAATCCAGAACCGCAGGTGGGACAGGATCAATCGTAACGCGATCCGCCGTATTCTGGACACTCGGCGGCTCTGGATCCCGGGCGCCGCTGCGCGGCCCCGGGATGCCCCTGTGAGGTGGGGCCGTCGGTCAAGCGCTGGACGTGATCTGGACGATCGCGCTTCGACCTGGGCCGCTCCTCAAGCAAACCCTTCCAGCACGATTTTCCCCTTCGCCCGCCCGCTCTCCAGGAGCGCGTGCGCCCGGCGCAGGTTCGCGGCGTTGATCGGGCCGAAATGCTCGGCGAGCGTCGTGCGCAAGCGCCCGGCCTCGACGAGGCGTGCCACCTCGTCCAGCAACTCACCCTGCGCCCCGATGTCGACGGTGCCGAACATCGGTCGGGTGAACATGAACTCCCAGTGCAGCGACAGGCTCTTGCGCTTGAGGAGCGACACGTCGAGCGTCGCCGGGTCGTCGATCAGCGCGAGCCGCCCTTGGGGCGCCATCAACTCGACGATCGCCGCGAGGTGGCTGTCGGTGTGGGTGGTCGAGAAGACCAGGCCCGGGGCGCCGAGGCCGAGATCCGCCACGGCCTGCGCCAGCGAAGCTCCGTGATCGACCACGTGATGGGCGCCGAGTTCCCGGCTCCACGCCTGCGTCTCCGGCCGCGAGGCGGTCGTGATGACAGTGAGGTCGGTGAGCTGACGCGCCAGCTGCGTCGCGATCGAGCCGACGCCGCCGGCCCCGCCGACGATCAGCACGGCCTTGGCCGCGCCGGGCACGACTTTACGCACGTCGAGCCGGTCGAACAGCGTCTCCCAGGCGGTGATCGCGGTCAGCGGCAGGGCCGCGGCCTCGGCGAAGGAGAGCGAGGCGGGCTTGTGGCCGACGATGCGCTCGTCAACGAGGTGGAACTCGGCATTGGTGCCGGGGCGCTCCAGGGCGCCGGCATAGAACACCTCGTCACCGGGGCGGAACCGCGTCGCCTCGGGCCCCGCCGCCACGACGATGCCGGCGGCGTCCCAGCCCAGGACCTTCCAGCCACCGGCCTCCGGGGCGGCACGGCGGCGCACCTTGGTGTCGACGGGGTTCACCGACACCGCCCGGACCTCGACGAGAAGGTCGCGGCCGGTGGGCTCCGGGCGGGGCAGGGTGATGTCCTGGAGGGCGGCTTCGTCCTCGATCGACAGCGAGGTCTGGTAACCGACGGCGCGCATGGGCGGGCTCCTCTGCATCATTCGCCGAAGTGGTCACCGGTTCGGCGAAGGGAATGATGCGAAACGAGAACCTGGGCGGGCCTGCGCGAGCAGGACTGCTCAGGGATGACTGAGGCGCAGATGACCGCTACCCTCAGCCTGCGCAAGAACGCACATGAAGCGCCCATAGTGTCGAAAAGGATACCGTGATGGCCCGCACCCGGCACCGCAGCCTGGATTGCAGCCCGGGCTGCGCCGTCGAGGCGACGCTGCAACTCATCGACGGCAAGTGGAAGGGCGTGATCCTCTACCACCTGCTGGCCGAGGCGCCGGAGGATTCCCTCCGGTTCAACGCCCTGCGCCGCCGGATGCCGAACGTGACCCAGCGCATGCTGACCAACCAGCTGCGCGAATTGGAGGCGGACGGGTTCCTGCATCGCACCGTCTATGCCGAGGTGCCGCCGCGCGTGGAATACCGCCTGACGGCGCTTGGCCGCAGCCTCGAACCGGTGATCCGGGCGCTCAAGGCCTGGGGCGACGCGCACGCAATGTCGGCGCCGGAGGCCGACGCGGCCTGACGGTTCAGCGCGACAGGCTGCGGAAGACGCACACCCGTCCGCGATCCTCGTAGCCGGCCGGGCATTGCGCCACGCAGGCACCGGCGGCGAATTTGAGGGGAGGGCGGCAGGAACTCTCCTCCTGTTGTGCCCGGACCGATGGCGGCCGCAACAGGCCGACCACGATCGTTACGGCGGCGGTCAGGATGATCCCGAGGGCGACGAGGCGCAGCACGGCTCCGCACTCCTGGTCTTGTGCATCGCACCGTATCATATGGGCCGCACGCGGTGCACCGACAGGGCCGGGCCCGGAAGGCGATACAGGAACCTGGGGCCTGGGGATGGTGCCGTGCGGCATCCTGGCTCCCCCTGCCTGCGCGCTTGACCCGCCCCGGCAGACGTGGCCCCACTCAGGGATATCGGTCCGGCCACGCTGCCGGCCTCAGCCCCGGCAGCACGGACCCCGCCTCTCGCGCAGGGAAAGGACAGGACATCAGACGATGGCGGAGCTCAGCCGTCCGGACCTCGATTACCGCCTGAAGCAGCAGAAGATCCTGTCCGAATTCGGTGTCGAGGCCCTGCGCGCCGACGATCTCGGCCGGCTGCTGCAGCGCGCCACGGAACTCTGCGCGGACGGGATGTCGGCCCAGTTCTGCAAGGCGCTGGAATACAAGCCGGACCGGGATACGCTCCTGGTCATCGCGGGCGTCGGCTGGGGGCCGAACGTGGTCGGTCACGCCCTGGTGGGGGCCGACCTCGCCTCTCCGGCGGGCTACGCCCTCAAGACCGGGCGACCGGTGATCTCGAACCACCTCGAGAACGAGCGCCGCTTCCGCACCCCGCAGCTGATGGCCGATCACGGCGTGCGCCGGGCCCTCAACGTGCTGATCCAGAATCGCGAGGGCGATTTCGGCGTGCTCGAGGTCGATGACACCCGCGAGGGCCAGTTCGATGAGGCCGACATCGCCTTCATGCAGGGCTTCGCCAACCTGCTCGGCGGCGCCATCGAGCGTCAGCGCGCGGAAGCCCGCCTCCAGGCCGCCCTCGACCGCCAGGAGCTGCTCACCCGCGAGATGAGCCACCGGGTCAAGAACAGCCTCGCCACCGTGGCCGGCCTGCTCTCGCTCCAGGCCCGCACCACCGAGGACCAGCAGGCCCGCGACGCCCTGGCGGATGCCCGCTCGCGGGTCGAGGCGGTGGCGCAGGTCCACGACCAGCTCTGGCGCCAGCCGGATCTGGCGGCGGTGGAGCTGTCGGGCTTCCTCGGCTCCCTGTGCGAGAAGCTGCGCGAGAGCGCGCCCGGCCACGCCATCACCTGCGAGGCCCCCGCGATGCCGATCCCGGCCGACCTCGCGATCCCGCTGGGGCTGTTCGTCAACGAGCTCGTCACCAACGCGGTCAAGTACGCCTATCCCGGCGGCCACGGCCCGGTGCGGGTCGCGGCGGTGCCGGAGGGCGAGGGGCGGTTCCGCCTCAGCGTCTCGGATGACGGCGTCGGCCTGCCGGAGGGGTTCGATACGGCCGCCGCACGCCGCAGCCTCGGCATGCGGGTGATCCACGGGCTGGCCCGCCAGCTCGGCGGCGAACTCTCGGTCACGGGCCAGGGAGGCGCCTGCTTTTCCCTGACGGTGAATCTCGCGTCGGCATAGCCGGTCCCGGCGGATTTTTCGGGACCGTCGCGGTGAGCCGCTTCCCACGGCCGCAACTCTTGCACTAGGCTCGCGGCAGCGCTGCCGCTTCGCGACGCCAAGGGTCGACGGCAAGGGTCGACGCCAAGGGCGAAAGCGGCGCCACGGGGACCGGAGAACCGGACCCGCCTCGAACAAGCCCGGGCATCAGATCCGGGCGGATCGTCAAGGGTGGAAACGATGGGCGAGATTTCTCGCGGCGGCCCGAGCCGTCGCAGCCTCCTGGCCTCCGGCGCGGCCGCGGCCGGACTCGGGTTGATGGGTGCGCGCCCCGCTTTCGCGGCGGTGGACTGGAAGAAGCACGCCGGCACCACCCTCGAGGTCAACCTGATCAAGGGGCCCCGCGGCGACCTGCTCCACCGCAGCGCCGCCGAGTTCACGGCGCTCACCGGGATCAAGGTCTCCTCCGAGGTGATCCCCGAGCAGCAGCAGCGCCAGAAGATCGTCATCGAGCTGACCTCGGGCCGGCCGAGCTTCGACGTGGTGCACCTGAGCTACCACGTCCAGAAGCGCCAGTTCGACAAGGCCGGCTGGCTCGCCGACCTCTCCGGGTTCATGAAGGACCCGAACCTGACCGAGCCGTCCCTGAAGGAGGCCGATTTCAGTTCCGCCGGCCTGCAATACGCCAAGACGCCGAACGGCGAGATGCGCTCGCTGCCGCTCTCGGTCGATTACTTCATCCTCTACTGGAACAAGGAGCTGTTCCAGAAGAAGAACGTCGCCTACCCCGAGACCTTCGACGACATGATGCGGGCGGCCGAGACGCTGACCGACCCGAAGGCCGGCACCTACGGCTTCGTCGGACGGGGCCTGCGCAACGCCAACATGGCTCTGTGGGGCGCATTCTTCCTCGCCTATGGCGGCCGCTTCCTCGACGACAAGGGCAACCTGCTCATCGACGGCCCGGAGGCCGTGGAGGCGACGAAGCTCTACCAGCGCCTGCTCACCAAGACCGCGCCCCCCGGCGTCGTCGGCTTCAACTGGATGGAGTCGATGGCCGCCTTCACGCAGGGCCGGGCGGCGATGTGGCTCGACGGCGTCGGCTGGGCGCCGCCGCTGGAGGATCCGAACGCCTCGCGCGTCGTCGGCAAGGTCGGCTACGCCGTGGTGCCCAAGGGCCCGAAGGACCACGCCTCGGCCACCTACGGCGACGGCATCGGCGTCGCGTCGGCGAGCACCAAGAAGGAGGCCGGCTACCTCTACTGCCAATGGGCGGTGTCGAAGCTGATGGGCGGGCGGCTGCTCCAGGCCGGCGGCGGCGTGCCATTCCGCGACTCGATCCTGAGCGACGCGGAGGTCCAGCAGGGCGTGAAGATGCCGCGCGAATGGCTCGATTCGGTGATCGGCTCGGCCAAGATCAGCAAGCTCGGCTTGCCCGTCGTGGTGCCGGTGGCGGAGTTCCGCGACATCGTCGGCTCGGCCGTGACCGCGACCCTGTCGGGGGCCGACCCGGCGGCCGAGCTGAAGAAGGCGGCCGAGCAGTACCGGCCGATCCTCGAGCGCAGCGAGAAGGCGTGATGGTGCGGGCCGGCCTCGCATCGCCCGCGGACGACCTGTCATCGGCCGACGAGGCCGCGCCCGCTCCCCGCTGGCGCCCCCCGGGCTACTGGCCCTTCGTGGTGCCGGCTCTCGTCGTCGTCGTCGGGGTGATCGTCTTTCCGTGGGCCTTCACCCTGTGGATGAGCGTGCACGAATGGAAGGTCGGCGCCGCGCCGGCCTTCGTCGGCCTCTCCAACTACACCCGGCTGCCGACCGATCCGCGCTTCCTCGACGCGGTGTGGCAGACGCTTCTCTATACCGCGCTCTCGGTGATTCTGCCGCTGGTCCTCGGGACGCTGGCGGCCTGCGTGTTCCACGCCAAGTTCCCGTTGCGCGGCTTCCTGCGCGGCGTGTTCATCCTGCCGATGATGGCGACGCCCGTCGCCATCGCGCTGGTCTGGACCATGATGTTCCACCCGCAGCTCGGGGTGCTGAACTATCTGCTCTCGCTCGTCGGCATTCCGGCCCAGCTCTGGGTGTTCCATCCGGCGACCGTGATCCCGTCGCTGGTCCTGGTCGAGACCTGGCAATGGACCCCGCTCGTCATGCTGATCGTGCTCGGCGGCCTCGCGGCGCTCCCGACCGAGCCCTACGAGAGCGCGCAGATCGACGGCGCCTCGATCTGGCAGATGTTCCGCCACATCACCCTGCCGCTGGTGGCGCCGTTCCTGTTCGTCGCCGCGATGATCCGGATGATCGACGCGGTGAAGAGCTTCGACATCATCTTCGCGATCACGCAAGGAGGGCCGGGCACGGCATCGGAGACGATCAACATCTACCTCTACAGCGTCGCCTTCGCCTATTACGACGTCGGCTACGGCTCGGCGATCGCCGTGGTGTTCTTCCTCCTCATCATCGCGCTCGCCGCCGCCCTGCTGGTGGTCCGCAAGCGCACGCAAGGGGCGGTGGCATGAACTGGCGCTGGCTCCTGAAGCAGGCCGCCCTGCTCTTCGCCGTCCTCGTCATCGTCTCGCCGGTGATCCTGTTCTTCGTCTGGATGCTGTCGCTCTCGGTCAAGTACGAGATCGACAACGCCGCCTATCCGCCGGTGCTGATCCCCGAGCGCTTCGCCTGGAAGAACTACACCGACGTCCTCGAATCGAACCGGTTCTCGACCTACTTCCTCAACAGCCTGCTGGTCACCGGCACGGCGACGCTGCTCGCGCTCCTCGTCGGGGTGCCGGCGGGCTACGGCATCGCCCGGATGAAGGCGGCCAAGGCCGCGGTGGTGATCCTCGTCGCCCGCATCACCCCGGGCCTGTCCTACCTGATCCCGCTCTTCCTGCTGTTCCAGTGGCTCGGGCTTCTCGGCACCTTGTGGCCGCAGATCATCATCCACCTCGTCGTCACGGTGCCGATCGTGATCTGGATCATGATCGGCTATTTCGAGACCACGCCGCTCGAACTGGAGGAGGCCGCCGTCATCGACGGCGCCAGCCGCTGGCAGGTCTTCCGCTACGTGGCGCTGCCGATCGCCAAGCCGGGCATCGCGGTCGCGATGATCCTGGCGGTGATCTTCTCCTGGAACAACTTCGTCTTCGGCATCGTGCTCGCCGGGCGCGAGACCCGGACCCTGCCGGTCGCGGTCTACAACATGATCTCGTTCGACCAGCTGAGCTGGGGCCCGCTCGCGGCGGCGGCCTTAATCGTGACGCTTCCGGTGCTGGTCCTGACGGTCGTCGCCCAGCGCCAGATCGTCGCCGGGCTGACGGCGGGGGCGGTGAAGGGGGGGTGAGGGGGATCATTCATCCTCCATCCGTCCCACCCGCGACCTCATCCTGAGGTGTCAGTCCATCTTGATGGACTGACCTCGAAGGAGACTTCCAGAAGTCTCGCGATCCCTGGAGCCCTCCTTCGAGGTCAGCCGATCGCGGATCGGCCAACACCTCAGGATGAGGGCGCGGATGGGACGCGGTGAGGGTCATGATTGCACGCGCCCTCCTGCTATCCCCGTCGCGCATCCCGCCCCCACCCATGTTGACACCAAAAAACGAATGAACGATCGTTTCAATCGAAGGACCGCCGAACGGTCCCCATGACGATCGATGGGTGGGAACGCCGATGCTGCAACGCGCGGACAGCTACGCCGACCTCCTCGAAAAATTCCGCTGGCGGATCCCGGCCCGCTACAACATCGGCACCGACATCTGCGACCGGCACGCCCCGGGCAACCCGCTCGCGCTGATTCATCTCGACCATGACGGCGCCGTGCAGCGTTACGGCTTCGACGACCTGCGCCGGCTGTCGAACCGCTTCGCCAACGTCCTGACGGCGCACGGGCTCGCCCGCGGCGACCGGATCGGCGTGCTGCTGCCGCAATCGCCCGAGACCGCCATCGCCCATATCACCGGCTTCCGGGCCGGGCTCGTCACCATCCCGCTCTTCGTGCTGTTCGGGCCCGACGCGCTCCGCTACCGCCTCGGCAACAGCGGCGCCAGGGCCGTCGTCACCGACCGGGCCGGCGCCGTGCTGCTGGCGGCTTTGCGCGAAGCGCTGCCCGCGCTGGAGCGGGTCTACTGCATCGACGGAGCGGAGGAGGGCGCGGAGGATTTCCACGCCCTGTGCGCGCGAGCCTCGGACGCCTTCACGCCGGTCGATACCGCCGCCGACGACCCGGCGGTCATCATCTACACGTCCGGCACCACCGGCGATCCGAAGGGCGCGCTCCACGCCCACCGGGTGCTGCTCGGCCACCTGCCCGGGGTCGAGATGCCCCAGCGCTTCCTGCCGCAACCGGGCGACCGGTTCTGGACCCCGGCGGACTGGGCCTGGATCGGCGGCCTCCTCGACGTGCTGCTGCCGGCCCTGCATCACGGCGTGCCGGTGGTCTCGCACCGGGCGAAGAAGTTCGATCCGGAAGGGGCGTTCCGCCTGATGGCCGAGCAGGAGGTGCGCAACGTCTTCCTGCCGCCGACCGCCATGAAGCTGATGCGCCAGACCCGCGCGGCGCCCTATCCGGGCCTGAACCTCCGCTCGGTCGGCAGCGGCGGCGAGAGCCTGGGGACGGAGATGCTGGCCTGGGGCGAGACGGTTCTCAGCGTGCCGATCAACGAGTTCTACGGCCAGACCGAGTGCAACCTCGTCGTGTCGTCCTGTGCCGACCTGTTCCCGGCCCGGCCCGGTGCCATGGGCAAGTCGGTGCCCGGCCACGACGTCCGCATCATCGACGGGGAGGGCCGCGAGGTGCCGGACGGCACGACCGGTCACATCGCGGTGCGCCGGCCCGACCCGGTGATGTTCCTCGGTTACTGGCAGAACCCCGAGGCGACGGAGAAGAAGTACATCGGCGACTGGCTGATCACCGGCGATCTCGGCCGGCGCGACCCGGACGGCTTCCTGTGGTTCGTCGGCCGCGACGACGACGTGATCACCTCGTCGGGCTACCGGATCGGGCCGGGCGAGATCGAGGATTGCCTGCTGCGCCACCCGGCGGTGGCTTTGTGCGGCGTCGTCGGCGTGCCCGACCCGGTCCGGACCGAGGCGGTGAAGGCCTTCATCGTTCTCAAAAACGGCGTCGAGGGCACGCCCGACCTCGCCCGCGCGATCCAGGACTTCGTGCGTACCCGGCTCGCCGCCCACGAATACCCGCGCCACGTCGCCTTCGTCGAGGACCTGCCGATGACCGCGACGGGGAAGATCATCCGGCGGGCGCTCCGGGAGCGGGGAGGGGCGTGAGCCGGCCGACCTGGACGCTGAAATCCAGTGAGCACTCCATTTCCACCACACGGGGTCATTCCGGGGCCGCGACAACGGAGCCCGGAATCCAGACGCTCCGGTGTTTCAAGAAAGGTGGGACGATCGCCGCCCGATCCTGAACCATCCGCGGTTTCAGGCTCCGCTTTCGCGGCCGCGGAACGACGAGGAGGGTAGCAGATCCTGTTCGACTTGCGAAAATTAGCTGCAACGACCTTTTCCCATCCCTCTCGCGACCTCATCCTGAGGTGCGACTGAAAGGAGCCTCGAAGGAGGGCTCCAGAAGTCTTCGCGATCCCTAGAGCCCTCCTTCGAGGTCAGTCGATTTTCAATCGACTGACACCTCAGGATGAGGTCGTGTGTGGGGGTAAGTGCTGGAGTCGATCAAACAATCTCTCAAAGCCAGGCCTTTTAAGGTGGTTTTTATTGTGAATGATCTTTATTTTATCCGATGTCGACGCGCCATCTTCTCTCGATCGGCGCCCTGGTATCGGGAGCACTTTCGGTCCCGGGGCGCACCATCAAGCTTGGCTGCGCGATAGTAAATTTTTGCAGACCATCCAAGTATTTGACACCTTAAAAGGCATGGCTCTCAAAGCGCGACCATCCGACAGACCGACCATTTGGACCATCGACCCATCCCCGCCGATCAGGCCTTCCAAACCTGGCCAGCAACCGTCCCCTGGTGACACCATGAAGCTGCATCACTGCGTCGGCGCCCGCTCGTTCCGGCCGCTCTGGGCCCTGGAGGCGCTCGGCCTGCCCTATGAGCTGGCGATGCTGCCGTTCCCGCCGCGGGTCCATGCCAAGGAGTACTTCGCGCTCAATCCCCTCGGGACGATCCCGCTCTTCGAGGATGGCGAGACGCGGATGACCGAATCGGCGGCGATCTGCGAATATCTTGCGGCGCGCCACGGCGCCGGCGGACTCGGATTGCGGCCCGACGAGGCGGAATACGGCCGCTACCTCAACGCGCTGCATTTTGGCGAGGCGACCCTGACCTTCCCGCAGACCCTGGTGCTGCGCTACGGCCGGTTCGAGCCGCCGGAGCGGCGCAATCCCGGCCTCGTCGAGGATTACGCACGCTGGTTCCTGTCGCGGCTCAAGGGCTTCGGGGCGGTGCTGGGAGATCGCCGCTTCGTCTGCGCCGGCCGCTTCACCGCCGCCGACATCAGCATCGGCTACGCCCTGATGCTGGCCGAGTTCGCCGGGCTCGGCGAGCAGCTGCCGGACTTCGCGAAGGCGTACTGGGCGGGTCTGACGAACGAACCGTCCTACGCCCGGGCGCTGGCGGCCGAGCGGGCGGCGGCGGAAGCGCAGGGCGTGTCGCCGGTGCCGTCGCCCCTGGGCGGCTGACGCAGGCCCGGACCGCCCCCTTACGGCGTTTGATCCAGCGCAAGGCCGGGCCGGACGGCCTGCCGCATCGTGAGGGCCGGCCCGCCCCCGCGAGGGGGCCGTTCCAGCCCGGGGGCGTCGACGACCGCCCCCGACCCCGCGTGAGGTCGCCCGATGCCCAACCGAACCCTCCTCGACGTCCTCGCCGGTCGTCCCGTGCGCGGCGTGAGCGGGAGCTTCACCGTCGCGAGCGTGTGCCATCGCCTGCGCGATTACGGCATCGGTGCCCTCGTGGTGATGAAAGCCAGGCGCCTCGTCGGCATCATTACCGAGCGGGACATCGCCATCCGCGTCGTCGCGGGCCACCGCGACCCCATGCTGACCCTCGTGCGGGAGGTGATGACGCCCGATCCGCGGACGATCGATGCCGGGGCATGCCTGGCGGAAGCCCACCGGCTGATGATCGACGGCGGGTTCCGGCACCTGCCGGTGATGCGCGGCGACGACGTGGTCGGGGTGATCTCGCTGCGCGACATCCCGGCTCCGGACGGTCCGTCCGCGCGCGACGCCGTCGGGGTGCCGGGATGAGCGGGAGAGTTCGCGACGGATCGACGAACCCGTAGGGCCGGCGATCGGGGGGCGGTCATGCCGGCGCGACCGGCCCCCGGGGAACCGTGCCTCGAATTCGAAGGGTATGAGGTCCGCCTCTCCCGGGACGCCGCCCACCTGCTCGGGGAGACCGGATTGCCGGGGCGGGCTGCCTGGTCGTCGATCATCGCATGCCGGCATGGACGGGGCCACGCTCGTCATCCGCCTGCGCGAGCGCCGCGTCGGCCCGCCCGCCATCCCGGTCACCGGCCGGGTCACCGAGGAAATGCAGCGGCGCGAGCCGGCTTCCGGCAGGTGGGCGAGAACCCCTTCGAGGACGGAACGCCGCTCGCCGGCACCCACGCGGCCCTCGCCGCGCTTGCCTGAGAACCTTGCCTGAGAACCTTGCCTGAGAACCTTGCCTGAGAACCTTGCCTGAGGACTAAGGGAAATCCCTTACGCGCTGGACCGGAATGTCGCGCCATTCCCCGCTGCCGTAACCCTGTCGTCGCACGCTACCCGGACGAGGGATCCCCATGCAGCTCGCGCTCGCCACCGCCGGCCTCGGCCCCGTGTTCGAGGCCGCGCCAGCCCTCCGGAGCCGGCAGGACGGCACGGACGCCGGCACGCGCCGCCGCTTCGAGGCCGGGGAGGAGATCTACGCCGAGGGCGACCGCGTGGTGCATTTCTACAAGGTCGTGTCCGGCGCGGTGCGGACCTACCGGCTCCTGAGCGACGGACGCCGGCAGATCGACGGCTTCCACCTGCCGGGCGACATCTTCGGCCTCGAGGCCGGCGCCGAGCGGCGGACCGGCGCCGACGCGCTCACCGGCACCACGCTCGCCGCCTTCCGTCGCGGCGACCGCGAGGCGCTGACCGGAGGGGCCGGGGCGCTCGCCCAGGAGGTGGTGGCGGCGATGCTGCGGGCGCTGGAGCGGGCGCAGGATCACATGATGCTGCTCGGCCGCAAGTCGGCGCGTGAGCGCGTCGCGAGCTTCCTCCTCGGTCTCGCGGAGCGGGCCGGGACGGACGGCGCAATCGCGCTGCCGATGTCGCGGACCGACATCGCCGACCATCTCGGCCTGACGATCGAGAGCGTCTCGCGCACCCTGACCCGGCTGGAGCGGGACGGGGTCATCGCGCTGCCGGCCCATCGCCGCACCGTCCTGCTCCGGGACAAGGCGGCGCTCCGCCGCCTGAATGCGTGACGGCCCGCAACGATCGGCGCCGCCGCGGCAGGGCCGGCCGGACGCGTCTCGAACGGCCGGACAGGACCCGCGCCCGTCACCGCGCCGAGGCTGCCGATTGCGATTGCAGGTAGGCGATGACGTCCGCCCGATCCAGCGGATCGGCAAGGCCCCCGAAGCGCATGCGCGTGCCGGGCGCGACCTTGCCCGGATCGGCGAGCCAGCGGTCCATCGCCTCCGGCGTCCAGGTGCCGCCCAGGGCGCCCAGCGCCGCCGTGTAGCCGTAGCGCGGGCTGTTGCTCGCGACCGGCTTGTTCATCACGTCGAAGAGGTTGGGACCGTTGCGGTCGCCGGCGCCGGGGCCGACCGTGTGGCAGGCGGCGCATTGCCCGAAGAGGCGGCCGCCCCGGCGCGGATCGGCGACGCGCAACGCCGCTTCGAGACCCGGATGCTCGCCGAGCATGCGCCGCCGCGCCGCGCCGTCGTCGTCCGCGCAGGCCGAGAGCAGGAGCGCGCAGGACAGGACGAGGCCGGCCCGGGCTCTGCGTGACACGGCGCGATTTCGGACGGTCATCTATTCCGCTCCTCGCCGTGGGTCATGGCTGGGACCGCACGGCCCCGTCCGCCTCACGCGGCTGGCCGCTCCGCCACAGCCTCGACACCCTCGCGGTGGTGCTCTCGCACGAACCGGGCATGGTGTCGCCCGCGCTCCGGGACGGCGGCCTGCGCGCCTTGACGGGACCGCCCCCGTCCATGACGAGCGCAGCACGACCGGACGCAGCCACAGGCGAGACGACACGATGCCCGACGACACCCTTCTCCCGAGCCGACGGACGATCCTCGGCGGTACGGCGGCCCTGGCGACGCTCCTCTCCACCCGGGGTGCCGCGGCGCAGACGCCCGCCCCGCGCCGTTCGCGGCTGATCCTGCTCGGGACCGCCGGCGGCCCGACGCCGAAGCCGAACCGCGCCGCGCCGGCCCAGGCCATCGTGATCGACGGGCACACCTACCTGATCGATGCCGGCAACGGCACCGGCCGGCAGATGGTGCTGGCCAAGCTGAAGCTCGGCTCCCTCGATTCGATGTTCCTCACCCACCAGCATTCGGACCACAACGCCGATTACGGCAACGTGCTCCTGCTCGCCTGGGCGACCGACCTCGCCCACCGGGTGAACACCTACGGGCCGCCGCCGCTCGTCCGGATGACGCGCCAGTTCCTCGAGCTCAACGAATCCGACATCACGACCCGCATGGCCGACGAGGGCCGGCCGCCGCTCGCCGACCTGATCGTGCCGCACGAGGTCACCGGACCCGGAGAGGTGATGCGCGACGAGCGCGTCACCGTCACGGCCGCCCTGGTGCAGCATCCGCCGGTCGAGCCGGCCTTCGCCTTCCGCTTCGATTGTCCCGACCGGTCGATCGTGATCTCGGGCGATACCCGCTACTCGCCGAACCTGATCGCGCTCGCCAAGGGCGCCGACATCCTCGTCCACGAGGTCATGTACCTGCCCGAGCTCGACAAGCTGATCGCCACCGAACCCAACGCCAAGACCCTGCGCGAGCACCTGATCGCGAGCCATACCACCACCGAGGAGGTCGGGCGCGTCGCCACCGAGGCCGGCGTGAAGACGCTGGTCCTGTCGCATTTCGTGCCGGGCGGCTACCCGTTCATCAAGGACGAGGTCTGGCTCGAGGCGGTGCGGCCGCACTTCAAGGGCGAGATCGTGGTGGGCCGGGACCTGATGGAACTCTGAGAGTCTGTTTGACTTACAAAAATCTAGCCGCGACGACCTGTCCTATCCCTCTCGCGACCTCATCCTGAGGTGCGACTGTAAGGAGCCTCGAAGGAGGGCTCCAGAAATCTACGTGATCCCTGGAGCTCTCCTTCGAGGTCAGTCGATTTTCAATCGACTGACACCTCAGGATGAGGTCGCGTGTGGGGATCAGTGCTTGAGCCAATCAAACAGGCTCTGAGGGTGTGTCGGCGCGAGCCGATCAAGACCTGATATCCTCCAGCGTCATCCCGGGTTCCCGGCTGCGCCGGGCCCCGGGATGACGTGGAGGGTTGTCGATGCCGGCGTCGGATCGACTGGTCGGTCGATCAAGCAGGCTCACGGAGCTTGCGGCCCGGAACGAACAAAAACGGCCGCCGGGGCGATGGGCCCCGCGGCCGTCGAGAGGGGCGGGCCTGGTCAGGCCCGCCGATGCGGCTCAGCCGATCGAGCGATCAGAGGCCGTTGAACTTGTAGCTGAACCCGGCGCGGACCAGGTTGCCCTCGGTGGTGAAGCGCGAGGTGTAGGAGCCGCGCGGCGCCGCGCCGGCGGCCGGCGTGAAGCCGGTGTTGTTGACGAGCACGTTGCGGCTGCCGAGGTCGTAGTGCAGGTACTCGGCCTTGATCGTCACGGCCTGGGACTGGATGCCGAGCAGCCCCAGGAGGCTGAAGCGGGCCAGGAGCGAGTCGGTCGGCAGGGCGTACTCGATGCCGCCGCCATAGGCGTAGCCGGTGGCGATGTCGTTGTAGCGGCCGGCATAGGCCAGGGCGCCGCCCCCGGTGTAGAAGTTGGCGCGGTAATCCACGCCACCATAGGCGAAGCCGCCCATGCCGTAGACGAAGAGGCGGTCGAAGGCGTAGCCGGCGCGGCCGACGACGGTGCCGAGCCAGGACAGCTCCTGACGGAAGGCGCTCGGATCGGGCGTGAAGTTGTTCGCGGCGAGACGCGGGCCGAGATAGAAGGTGTTCTTGTGGATGTCGTTCCAGGCCCAGTCCGCCTGGACGCCGACCACGACGCCCGAGCCCGGCGTGAACTGGTAGTTGTAGCCGAAGCCGCCGCCGATATTGGCCAGCCCGTCCTGCTCGTTGCTCACCACCGGCGGGCGACGCAGGGTCGCGACGTTGCCGATCGTGTTGGTCGGCGCGACATCGTTGCCGATGGTGGTGATGCGCTGGCGGTCGGTGAAGGTGTAGTCGGTGTGCAGGCCGGCATAGAAGCCGGTCCAGGTGAAGACCGGAACGGCGGTGAAGACCGGCGGCGGGGCGACCCGGCGCGGCAGGTCCGCGGCCGAGGCCGCTCCGGCGAGGAGCGACGTCGCGGCGCCGGCGAGCATGAACTTCTTGAACACTGGAGGACGCCCCGTTTGAGCGAAATTGTGGCCGCAGGCTAGCTTGGGCATGGCCGGACGCCTATGACCGCCGCGCCACACTCGGCCGTCGACCGGCCGGGTTTCCGAATTTTTTCCGTGCGCTGCCGCACCGGGCGGCCGGCCACCTGCGAGGCGCCATGTCGGCAGACGATTCGGCGGACGACTTGCCCGTTCGAAAGGGCCCGAAGGCCCTGATGATCCAGGGCACCGGCTCGGATGTCGGCAAGTCGCTGATCGTCGCCGGGCTCGCCCGCGCCTTCGCGCGACGGGGCCTGCGGGTGCGGCCGTTCAAGCCGCAGAACATGTCGAACAACGCCGCCGTCACGGCCGATGGCGGCGAGATCGGCCGTGCCCAGGCGCTCCAGGCCCGGGCGGCGGGCGTCGCGCCCTCCGTCCACATGAATCCGGTGCTGCTGAAGCCCCAGAGCGAGATCGGCTCGCAGGTGGTGGTGCAGGGGCGGATGGTCGGCACGGTCCGGGCGCGGGAATACCAGGACTGGAAGCCGCGGCTCCTCGCCTCGGTCGTCGAGAGCTTCGGGCGCCTGCGGTCGGAATCCGACCTGGTCCTGGTCGAGGGGGCGGGGTCGGCCTCCGAGGTGAACCTGCGCCGCGGCGACATCGCCAATATGGGGTTCGCCCGCGCCACCGGGACGCCGGTGATCCTGCTCGGCGACATCGACCGCGGCGGGGTGATCGCGAGCCTCGTCGGCACGAAGGCGGTCATCGACCCGGAGGATGCCGCGATGGTGCGGGGCTTCCTGGTCAACCGGTTTCGCGGCGACCCGGCGCTGTTTGCCGACGGCATGAGCCTGATCGCCGCCCGCACCGGCTGGGAGGCCCTGGGGCTGATCCCGCATTTCCCCGAGGCCGCCCAGTTGCCGGCGGAGGACATCCTGGGATTGCGCGGCGCCGAGAAGCCGGGGGCCAAGGTGGTGGCGGTGCCGGTCCTGCCCCGCATCGCCAATTTCGACGACCTCGATCCCCTGCGGGCCGAGCCGGGGGTGAGCGTGGTGCTGGTCGAGCCCGGCCGTCCGATCCCGGCCGAGGCCGACCTCGTGCTGCTGCCGGGCTCGAAGACCACGATCCCCGACCTCGCCTTCCTGCGCCAGCAGGGGTGGGACATCGACATCCTGGCCCATCGCCGCCGCGGCGGACGGGTGCTCGGGCTGTGCGGCGGCTACCAGATGCTCGGCACGATCCTGAGCGATCCGCAGGGCATCGAGGGGCCGCCCGGCACGGTGGCGGGCTTGGGCCTTCTCGACGTCGAGACCGTTCTGACCGCCGAGAAGCGGCTCGCCGCGGCGAGCGGCGTCAGCCTGCCGGACGGGACGCCCTTCACCGGCTACGAGATGCATGTCGGCGAGACCGACGGCCCCGATTGCGCCCGCCCGCTCCTGCGCCTCGCCGACGGCCGCCGCGACGGCGCGGTCTCGGCCGACGGGCTCGTCAGCGGCACCTACGTCCACGGGCTGTTCTCCGACGAGGGCCAGCGCGCCCTGTGGCTCTCCCGCCTCGGCGCCGCGCCGGGCCCGGAGGCCTACGAGGCGGTGATCGAGCGCGTGCTCGACGGCCTGGCGGACCACCTCGAGGCCCATGTCGATTGCGACCGGCTGCTCGCCTTGGCAGAGTGATTCGGTTCGGGTGCCAAGAACGAGGTCTTGTTCGAATCGATCGTCGGTTTCGACACCCTCCTCGTCATTCCGGGGCCGCGAAGCGGAGCCCGGAGTCCAGAACCGCGGAACGGTCAGGATCAAGCGGACAGCATTCCACTTCATTCTGTTCCACCTGGGCGTCTGGATTCCGGGCTCCGCTTTCGCGGCCCCGGAATGACTTGATGGATTCGAGATCTAGGGGCAATAACCGAGAAATATTTGGAAATATAAGTTTTCTCTCCGAAACAACCTTACGAAAACGTCATCCTGCACTCAGCATTCGTTCAGCCATCGAGGCGCGTCATCGCGCCTGACGGACCAGGAGGGCATGGGCATGGCGGTCGATCCGCGTCGGACGGCGCTCGCCCTCGGGCGGTTCGGGCTCGGCGCCCGGCCGGGCGATCTCGCCCGGGGCGAGCCGGTCGAGGAGGTGTTGCGCCGCGAGATCCTGGCCGGCACCGTGCCCCTGCCGACCGGGCCGGACCTGGGCTCGACGCCGACCCTGCTCACCGCCCTTCGCGCCGAGGAGCAGGCCCGCAAGCTCGCCCGCGCGGCGAGCCCGGACGCGCCGATGCCGGAAGGCCCGCCGGCCCCGTCGATCGAGCAGCGCACCTATCAGGCCGAGGTGGCGGCCCGCCTCGCCCTGGCGCGGGAGGCGCAGACCGGCTTCATCGAGCGCCTGGTGTGGTTCTGGGCCAACCACTTCACCGTCTCGGCGGCACGGGGGCCGCAAATCCGGGTCAGCGCCGGCGCCTTCGAGCGCGAGGCGATCCGCCCGCACGTGCTCGGACGCTTCCGCGACCTGCTGCTCGCCGCCGCGACCCATCCGGCGATGCTGATCTACCTCGACAACGTCGCCTCGATCGGCCCCAACTCGCCGGCCGGCCTGCGCAGGGGGAATGGTCCGGGAAAGGGCCTCAACGAGAATCTCGGCCGCGAGCTTCTCGAACTCCACACGCTCGGCGTCGATGGCGGCTACGGCCAGGACGACGTGACGGCGCTCGCCCGCATCCTCACCGGCTGGTCGCTGCACCGCGACGGCAATGCCGAGGGGCTGCCGGGCGCGACCGCCTTCCGGCGCGGCGCCCACGAGCCGGGCGCCGTGACGCTGCTCGGCCGCACCTATCTCGATGTCGGGCCCGAGCAGCTGCGCATGGCCCTCGACGACCTCGCCGCGCATCCGTCGACCGCCCGCCACGTCGCCACGCGGCTTGCCCGCCACTTCGTCGCCGACGACCCGCCCCCCGCCCTGGTGGCGCGCCTGGCGCGGACCTTCCTCGACCAGGACGGCGACCTGTCGCGGGTTGTGCTGGCGCTCGTCGAGGCGCCGGAGGCCTGGGAGCCGGTGCAGCGCAAGATCCGCTCGCCGCAGGAATTCACCGTCGCGGCGATGCGCGGGCTCGCGCTTGCGCCGGATCCCCGGATGGCGATGGGTGGGCTCGCGGCGTTGGGCCAGCCGTTCTGGTCCGCCCCGGCCCCGAACGGCTATGCCGACGATGCCGGCACCTGGGCCTCGCCGGAGGGCTTGCGGGCCCGGCTCGACCTCGCCGCCCGGACCGGCCAGCTCGCCGCCGGCACCGACCCGATGGCGTTCGCCGAGGCGGTTCTGGGCCCGCTCGCCACCGACGAGACCCGGACAGTGATCCGCCGGGCCGAGAGCCGGGCACAGGGCGTCGCCCTCGTCCTGATGGCCCCCGAATTCCAGCGACGGTGATCCCCATGGAAGACTCCTGCGAGTTCCATCCGAGCCGCCGGGCGATCCTCGGCACCGCGGGCGCGCTGTTCGCCTGGGGCGCCATTCCCCGCACGGCGTATGCGGCGCCCGGCGCCCGGGACGCCCGCCTCGTCGTGGTGATCCTGCGCGGCGCCCTCGACGGGCTCTCGGCGGTGGCACCGCTCGGCGACCCTGCTTACGCGGATCTGCGCCCCGGCATCGCGCTCACCCGCGACGGGCCCGCGGCGGCGCTCCCCCTCGACGGCTTCTTCTCCCTGCATCCGGCATTGCCGACCTTCGCCCGGCTCTACGCCGCCCGGCAGGCCCTGGTGGTCCATGCCGCTGCCACCGGCTACCGCGAGCGCTCGCATTTCGACGGGCAGGACGTGCTCGAGAGCGGCCAGCCCGGCCCCGGCCACACCGCGAGCGGCTGGCTCAACCGCCTCGTCGCCGCCCTGCCGGCGGGGGAGGGCATCCCGCCCCGCAGCGCGCTCGGCGTCGGGGTGGTGCCGCCCTTGATCCTGCGCGGCCCCGCCCCGGTCCTCGGCTGGGCGCCGCCGCGCCTGCCGCGGGCGAGCGACGAACTCGGACGGCGGGTGCTCGGCCTCTACGAGGCGCACGACCCGATGCTGGCCGCCGCCCTCGCCCACGGCCTCGACGTCGATGCCCTGGCCAAAGGCGAATCAAAGGGCGGGCCGAAGGGGAACGGGGGCCTGCGCGGCCTCGCCGAGGGCGCGGCCCGGCTGATCGCCGCCGATGACGGCCCGCGCATCGCGGCGCTCGCCCTCGACGGCTGGGACACCCACGCCGACGAGGGCGGCGCCACCGGCCGCCTCGCCGGTCTGCTCGGCGGGCTCGACGGCGTGTTCTCGGTGTTTTCCGAGATCCTGGCGCCGCGCTGGTCCGACACCGCGATCCTGGTGGTCACCGAGTTCGGCCGCACCGCCCGGGTCAACGGGACCACCGGCACCGATCACGGCACCGGCACGGTGGCGTTCCTCCTCGGCGGCGCGGTGCGCGGCGGCCGGGTGCTGGCGGATTGGCCGGGCCTCGGCCCCGCCCAGCTCCGGGACGGCCGCGACCTCGCCCCCACCATCGACGTCCGGGCCATCGCCAAGGGCTTGGCCGCGGATCTGTTCGGGCTGTCGCCGGGGGTGCTCGGGCGCAGCGTGTTTCCAGGCACGGAAGCGTTGCGGCCGGTGGGTGGGTTGGTGGTGTAGGTGGTGATGGAGTTAGAATGCGAAAATTCGGACTCCACATCCGGGCATCAAATCACGCTCCAGCCAACAAAGCGCGGGATCCCCTGTTCCGTATGGGAGAGGGGTTAGGGGCGATCGAAGATCGCGCAGGGTGGTGACGGTGCCGCAATGGCCCTGAACTGTCGAGCTGCGCAGCTCCACGGTCGGAGATTCATTCTGA
Organism: Methylobacterium aquaticum; assembly: GCF_016804325.1. Taxonomy (NCBI): domain Bacteria; kingdom Pseudomonadati; phylum Pseudomonadota; class Alphaproteobacteria; order Hyphomicrobiales; family Methylobacteriaceae; genus Methylobacterium; species Methylobacterium aquaticum. Next base: position 4,928,891 of record NZ_CP043627.1, on the reverse strand, counting down.
ACCCGAGCCACCTCACGCGGGATCGTCGATCCCCCGGCCCCTCTCCCGCACGGGAGAGGGGAGGCGCGCCATTCTTCTTCCCGGACAGCCCTCAGCCCGCGGGGAGAGGGGGATCCCGCGCTCACGAATTCACCCGCCGAGTCAAACGCTCGACGTGGTCTCCAATCACCGCGACGCCAGCGCGGGCACCGCCGGCTCGCCGTCCCGCGGCAGGGTGGTCTGCCAGACGGTGCCGCTGCTGCCCTTCTGGTAGCCGTCGTCGTAGAGGCGGCGCATATAGGCGGTGTCGAAGCCCTGGGACGCCGGGACTTCGGGGATGCGCCGGTCGATATAGGTCAGGTTGAAGCCCATGCCGTTGCGGCGGGCGAAGGCCTGGGTGCTGGCGAGCGTCGCCCGGGCGCGGGAGCGCCCGACGGTCGAGAGCGAGCGGACCGCGATCGGCAGGGTGCCGTTCTGCACCACGTCGAAGCTCGGCTCGATGCGGCCGTTGATGACGACGTAGATGTTGGGCGTGCCGCGGCTCGTGGCGATGCGCCCGTCCTGGGTCAGGAAGGCCTCGGGCAGGGTGAAGACCGGGGTCACCACCGAGCCGTCGACATGCATCTCCTGGAAGGCATGGTTGCCGGCCTGGGCGTCGATCAGCATCGGCGGGAAGACCGCCGGCACGCTGGCGGACGCCGTCAGCACGTCACGGAAGAGGTCGACGGCATTGGGCTGGCCGCTCGCCGCGATCGCACCCATGTCCCAGATCACGGCGCGCTGCGAATCGAGGTTGGTGGTGACGACGAGGAGCCGCCGGCCCTTGCGGTGCTCCTCGGCCACCGCCGCCAGCAGGTCGGGCGTCACGTAGCGCCCGACGAGGTCGCGCAGGCGCGCATCGCCGAACAGGCCGTCGCCGGTCAGCACGTTGAGGGGGTTGGGCGAGCGCACCAGGGTCGCGGCCTCGCCGCTGGTGTAGATCTGGCGCAGATAGCCGTCATAAGCCGGCCCGAGGAAGGCGAAGGGCGCGATCAGCGCGCCGGTCGAGACACCCGAGACCATGGTGAAGGTCGGCCGCTTGCCGGTCTCACTCCAGCCGTTGAGCACGCCGGCGCCGTAGGCTCCGTCGCCGCCGCCGCCCGAGAGGGCGAGGTAGCTGAACGGCTCGCGCGAGGCCTTCACCCGGTCGGCCACCGCCGCGAAGCTGCGGGCCGAGCCGTCGGCCCAGAACCGCACGTCCGGAGCCTGGCCCGGCACGGTGGCGGCGGCGGCGTCCGCCGCGCTGTAGGGGGTGCGCGGCAGCGAGGCGCAGGCGGCTCCTTGCGCGCCGATCAGGGCCACCGCGAGGCCCCGGATCCAGGTCGACCGAAGGGACACGATCATCACACCACGAGTTTCACCCAGCCACCCCGCCGGGAGTATCCAACGAATACGGCGAAACGGCAACGCTTATGGCAAAGCTTGGGGTGTCGATCGGTTCCCGTCTGTGATCACTCGGCGGCCTTCGGACTGCCGGCGCGGCGGCCGAAATCCGGCTCGGCGGTCTCCTGGCCGACCGCGACGATGCCGCGGCGGATCGCCCGGGTACGGGTGAAGAGCGCGTGCAGGGCCTCGCCGTCGTCCCAGCGGATGGCGCGGGCGAGCGCCGACAGGTCCTCGTTGAAGCGGCCCAGCATCTCCAGCACCGCCTCCTTGTTGGTGAGGAAGATGTCGCGCCACATCGTCGGATCGGAGGCGGCGATGCGGGTGAAATCGCGAAAGCCGCCGGCCGAGAACTTGATCACCTCGGACTGGGTCACGGTCTCGAGGTCGGCGGCGGTGCCGACGATGTTGTAGGCGATGAGGTGCGGGACGTGGCTGGTGATCGCCAGAACGAGGTCGTGGTGGGCGGGCGTCATCGTCTCGACGACGGAGCCCAAGCCCTCCCAGAATGCCCGCACCCGCGCCACCGCCGCAGGATCCGTGCCCTCGGGCGGGGTCAGGATGCACCAGCGGCCGTGGAACAGGCTGGCAAAGCCCGCATCCGGCCCGGAATGCTCGGTGCCGGCGACCGGATGGGCGGGCACGAAGCCGACGCCCGCCGGCAGGTGCGGCCCGGCCGCCGCCACTACCGCGGCCTTGACCGAGCCGACATCCGACAGGATCGCGCCGGGTGCCAGCGACCCGGCGATCTCGGCCGCCACCGCCCCGATGGCGCCGACCGGCACGCACAGGATCACCAGGTCCGCCCCGGCGACGCCCGCCGCGAGGTCGGTCGTGGCCTCGTCGGCGATCTGAAGCGCGCGCACCCGCTCGATCACGCCCGGGTCGCGGTCGATGGCGACGATCGTTTGAGCGAGCCCGCCCGCCCGGGCGCCGCGGGCGATCGACGAGCCGATCAGCCCAAGGCCGATGATGGCAAGCCGCCGGAACGCCTCAGCCACGCCGGGCGCCCTTCACGAACTCGGTCAGCGCCGCGATGACGGCCTCGTTGGCCTCGGCGGTGCCGATCGTCATGCGCAGGGCGTTCGGCATTCCGTAGGCGCCGACCCGGCGCAGGATCATCCCGCGGGCGGTGAGGTAGGCGTCCGCATCCGCCGCTGTACGCCCGGCCTCGTCGGGGAAGTGGATCAGCACGAAGTTGCCGACGCTCGGCGTCACCGCAAGGCCGAGGTCCTCCAGCGCCTTCGTCACCTTCGGCAGCCACGCGTCATTGTGGGCCACCGCCTTGGCGATGTGAGCGTCGTCCGCCATCGCGGCGGCACCGGCCGCGATGGCGGCGGCGCCGAGGTTGAACGGGCCGCGGATGCGGTTGACCGCGTCGGCGATCGCGGCGGGCGCCACCATCCAGCCGATGCGGAGCGCGGCGAGGCCGTACACCTTCGAGAAGGTGCGGGTCATCACCACGTTCTCGTGCTCGGCCACCAGCTCCAGGCCGGCGGCATAGTCGTTGCGCCGGACATACTCGGCATAGGCCGCGTCGAGGACCAGCAACGTGGTCTTCGGCAGGCCGGCATGGAGGCGCCGCACCTCGTCGAAGGGCAGGTAGGTGCCGGTCGGGTTGTTGGGGTTGGCGAGGTAGACGATGCGGGTCTTGTCGGTCACCGCCGCCAGCAGCGCGTCGACGTCGGTGGTATGGTCGCGCTCCGGCGCCACCACCGGCACCCCGCCCGCCGCCAGGATGGCGATGCGGTAGACCAGGAAGCCGTATTGCGAATACAGCCCCTCGTCGCCCGGGCCCATATAGGCGTAAGTGAGGAGCGACAGCAGCTCGTCCGAGCCGGCGCCGCAGACGATCCGCTCGGGATCGAGGCCGTATTTCTGCGCGATGGCCTGGCGGAGCTTGGTGGCGCTGCCGTCCGGGTAGAGCTCCAGATGCGCCGCCGTCTCCTGCGCCGCCGCGACCGCCGCCGGGCTCGGGCCGAGCGGCGTCTCGTTCGAGGACAGCTTGTGCAGCTTCACGCCCGCCGGCGCCGCGCTCTTGCCCGGGACATAGGCCTCGATCGCGAGGACACCGGGACGCGGGACGGGGCGGAGGGCGGCGGCGGGCGTCTCGGTCGAGGAGAACATGGGCGAACCTTGGGGTCGGCGTCGAACAACGTCACGCCGTCTAGAGCAAGTCGCGGCCTTTGGGAAACGGCGCGACAAGCGCGGGAGCCCTGCGCCGGGCACGGCGGCGATTCGCCGGTGCGCCGCGAGGAGCGCCCGGTAGCGCGGGCGGGCGCGGGGCGATACATCAGGGGCACGAGCCGCCCGTCCCGGCGCGGCCGCGACCCGCCGGATTCATGCGCAGCCAACGCCCGATGATCGCCCCATGCGCCGCCTGATCGTCGAGGAACCCGTCACCCGGGCGGCCCCCTGGGCCTTGCGCCTCGCCTGGCTCTCCCTCGCGGTGGTCGGCCTGTCGCTGCTCCTCGTGCGCGACCCGCGGGCGGAGACCGGGGCGGCCCTCGCGGCCTTGGGCTCCGGGGTCGGGCTCGCGGCTTTGGCGGTGCTGCTCGCGCTGGCGGCCTTCGTGCGGATCTGGCGCGAGGGCGCGCGCGGCCTCGGCGTTGCGGCCGGCGGCCTCCTGCTCGCGGCCGTGGTCCTGGCCTATCCGGCCTATATGGCGGTGCGTGGCGTGATGCTGCCGCCGCTCACCGACGTCTCGACCGATGTCGAGACCCCGCCGGCCTTCTCGCGCTCCCGCGCCGCCTGGCAGGCGCGGGGCTGGCGCCTGCCACGGGATTCCGGTCCCGCCGCCCGGGCGCTCCAGCGCGAGGCCTATCCGCAGATCGCCCCGCTCACCCTCGATCTCGGCCCCGACGAGGCCTTCGCGCTCGCCATGAAGGCGGCGCAGAACCGCAAGTGGCAGGTCGTGGAATCCTACAAGCCCGGCGGCCGGGCGGGTAACGGCCGCATCGAGGCGGTGGTGCGCTCGCGCCTGCTCGGGCTGCCCTACGACGTGGCGGTGCGCCTGCACCCGCGGGCCGACGGAACCCGCATCGACGTACGCTCCGCGACCCGCTTCGGCGACCGGGATTACGGGCAGAATGCGGATCACATCCGGGCATATCTGGACGAGATCGGGAACCTGGCGTTGGCGGTGAAGTAGGCGGGTCCTTCCGAGACGTTTGATCCCACGGTTTGATGGGGCACTCCTCACGCGCGGGTGGAAGGATGCGGCTATGGGCCAGGTTCGCCATGGCTGCGCACAACGATTGCGGCAATCCGTCGAGCGATCCACCCTGGTCGAGACAGCTTGAGGCAGCCCGCGGCGCACTGCACAGCGGGCTCGAGGGGCTTCCGGCATGCTCCCGCGCTGCCCCGTTGGTCCTGATGCACCCTGAGCCCAGCACGACGGCGACACGCCTGCAACGGGCAGCTCCGCTCATGCCGGGCTTCAGCATCCGCGAGGCGGGCCCGAACCCGGCTCGCCCGCTTCCGCAGCGATCCTGGCGCCTGTCTCGACGTCATCGAACGAGAAGCTCAACAGCAAACGTCGTCGTCCCGGTTTTTCGGGAAACCTTCCGGCGCTTCGAGCGTAGCGTTGACTTCAGACATTCCGCCAGAGGATCGAGTGCGATGGAACCGATGAAGCCCATGGAACCGATGAAACCCATGGAACCGATGAAGGGCTCCGAGCCCTGGTGGCCGCAGGAGCTCGGCCAGCCCTCGACCAGCGGTGGCCAGAACGGCATGCGCTACGCGTTCTTCCCCGACAAGCAGCGGCTTCTCGTCGAGACCGACGGCAAGCTGGTCACCTACGATAGCGGCGACCACCGCATCAGCGGCGTCTCCCAGTCGAACGGCCGGGCACCGAGCTTCACCACCCAGGATGGCGACGTGAACGTCAGCGACCTCAAGGTCGTGGATTGAGGGACGCGCCGGCACGCGTTCCTCCCGCGCCGGGTCTGGCCACGGCGCGGGACGGCCCTGTGCGAGCGGACGACCGGCGCTCGATGGTCTGGGGCACGTCGCGCGCCGGTCCGGGCTTGGCGCCGATCCGCCGGGTGACCGACCTCGCGAACGCCGACACGAACGGGGAGGCTGCGAACGACCGGGCCTTGGCGACCCAGCAATCCCTGGCCGTGTCCTCGCTGTCGCTGGCGAGCCGAATCAGCCAGGGCAGCATTCGGCTGCTACGCTGACATCGACGGTCGCGGCGGAGGAGCCCGGCAGGGCTTCGCTGCCGCCAAGGAATGCGGGCGCATGGGAGAGGATGCACCGTCTCCGAGCACGTAGCCGCCCGGATTCCGGCTTGACCCTAAATCCCGGTGCGAGGGAGGGCATCAAACCCTGACGCATGAGGAGGGTCAGAGCCTGTTCGAGCGGATCGGTCTGACCGAAGCTGGAGCGGATCATGGAATATCCTATTCTTCCACCCCGGGCTGAGGTCTGAGGATGGGATGATCCCGGCGTACTCAAATCTTTATATAAAAATTCCGCTCGAACAGAATTTCAGGCAATCGTTGGACGCATGGGCAGGGAAGGGCAGAATGGCCGCCTCACCCCGGCCGATACTCCGAATCCAATGCCGGCAACCCGTCGGTCACGACCCGCCCGCGCTCGACCAGATCCTCCAGATGGGCAAAGACCGAGAGCGCGGCCGCCGGCCGCAACATCGGGTCGAGGCCGGAATAGAGTGCGGCGACGAGGCCCGGGATGGTGCGCTCGCCGGAGGCCACCCGCTCGACGATGCCGGTTTCGCGGGCGCGGCGGTGGCTGAGCAGGCCGCGCACGAAGCGCTGCGGCTCGCGCACCGGGCCGCCATGGCCGGGCCAGTAGATGCTCTCGGACCGGCCGCGCAACTTGTCGAGGGAGGCCATGTAGGCGCCCATCGATCCGTCCGGCGGCGCCACGATGCTGGTCGACCAGGCCATGACGTGGTCGCCCGAGAACAGGGTGTCCTCCTCGAGCAACGAGAAGGCGAGGTGGTTCATGGTGTGGCCGGGGGTGGCCAAGGCCGTCAGGGTCCAGCCGGGCCCCGCGACGCTCTCGCCCTCGCTCAGCTCGCGGTCCGGCCGGTGGTCGGCATCGCCCGCCGCGTCGAGCCGTCCCTGTTCGGCGCCGCGCACGGCACGGGCCGGCCGGTGCGGGCCGCAGCCGAGGATCGGGGCGCCGGTCGCGGCGGCGAGCGGGCGGGCGCCGGGCGAGTGGTCGCGATGGGTGTGGGTGACGAGGATCGCCTCGATGGTTTCCCCGTCGAGGGCGGAGAGCAGCGCCGCCCGGTGCGCCGGGTGGTCCGGGCCGGGATCGATCACCGCCACGCGGCCATGCCCGACCAGGTAGGTGCAGGTGCCGCTCTGGGTGAAGGGCCCGGAATTCGGGCAGACCAGCCGCCGGATCAGCGGCGACACCGCCTCGACCCGGCCGCTCGCCGGGGCCTCGCGCAGGAAGGTCGGCGCCGCCTCCGGCGCCTCGGACTCGCTCATCGGACGGCCTCAAGCGGCGTTGACGACCCGTCGGGGTTAGCCGGCGCGCCTCACCCTGTCGAGGGGAGGCGCGCGCCTCAACTCGCCATCCACGCCCAGCACAGCAGGCCTGCGAAGAACAGGCCGGAACTCACGAAAACGGCCGCGACTTCGCGGAACGACGACAGACGATTCTCGAGCGCGGGCGACATGGCGAACGACGATGCGGGAGGGAGCCGGGCGGAAGCCTCGGCGGGGATGAGTTTCGTCACGAGCCCCTGTGAATCGCAAGCGCCGTCACGGCGTCCTCCCCCGGAAGACCGTCCCTGTCTCCGGCCGGCAACAGAATCCGCCGCCTCGGCTCAGCGGAACGGGGAGGGCACCACGATCCGCATCGGGCCGGCGGTCGCGTCGCTCACGACTTCGGCAAAGCCGAGGTTGCCGGAGGCGTAGCGCAGGCGGCCGAACCCGCCGGTCTTCTCGGCGGTCAGCGAGCGGCGGAACTCCGCCCGCGCCCGCTCCAGCCGGCTCACGTCCAGGGTGCGGTCGAGGTCGCGCCGCTCGCCCGGCGAGAGGATCGCCGCGCGGCGGAAATCGACGAAGCGGGCCTCCCCGCCCCAGCCGCGGCCCGCGAAGACCTGGGCTCCCGTGCCGCCCGCCACCGCGTCGCCGGGCCGGAGGGTCGTGTCGGTGAGGAGCAGCCGGGCATAGCCGCCCGGGCCCGGGCTGCAGGTGCAGTTCTGGATCCGCTTGCTGCGATGGGCGAAGGCGGCGGCGAGGCTGCGATAGGGCTTGCCGGTCCGGCTCACGGCCTGGTCGAGCTCCTCGCCGGCCCGCACCGTATAGAGGGCGGTCTCCGCCCCCGGGCAGGCCGCCGCGCAGGCCTGCTCCTGCTCGGGCGGCGCGGTCCGTCCGTCGAGATTGGCGAGCGGAAACAGGTAGCCGTCGCAGGTGCGCACGCAGACCGTGCGGGCAGGGTTGCCGGCGCCGGTGTGGCGGCTCGCGGCGGCGTCATCGGTCCGGCGCGGGGAGGCGGATTGCGCGACCGCGGCCCGCGGCCGCGGCGCCGGATCGGTCCAGCGCGGCCGCTCGACCGTCGCCTTCGCCGGCCGGCTCGTCCAGCGCGCCCGCCGCTCGCCCAGGGACGCCTCCGGCCGCGGCGCCCGCGCCGGCAGGCCGAGGCTGCGCGGCACGTCGCCGAGCAGGAAGTCGAGCACGCCGGCATCGTCCGCCGCGTGGACCAGGGTGGTGCCCGCCCCGACGCCCCCGATGCCGAGGAGCGCGCCGAGCGCCAGCGCGCGGGCGAAGGCACGCGTCCGGGCGCCGCCGGATGGAGTCGAGGGGAAGTTCACGGGATGCCTCACCAAAGGTTAAGGCGAATTAACGAGTCGTCGGGGACTCATGCAACTGCGGAAAAGCGCTGAGATAACAGTTTCCTGACTCGATGCCGGCAGCGGGGTGATTCGGTGTCCGGCAGGCGGCCGTCGCGCGGACCGCGCCACCGTTCGGGCTCTGGTGCGTTGTGGAGGGGAACGGCGGCAGCGTGCGGACCGCCCGCCAGAAGGAGATGGGCCATGGATTCCGACCGGATCATCGGCGCTGGCAAGGAGCTCGGCGGCAAGGTGCAGCAGCGATTCGGCGAGTGGACGGGCGATGCCGGCACCCAGGCGCAAGGGCTCGCCGACCAAGCGGCGGGCGCGGCCCGCAACGTCTACGGCCAGGCCAAGGACGGGGTGAGGGACGCGGTGCGCGGCCTCGCCGATACGGCGCCCGACTATGCCGACCAGGCCCTCGAGACCGGGCGCCGGACGTACCGGCGCGCCGACCGGGCGGTAGCCCGCCAGATCGGCGACCACCACCTCGCCGCCCTGCTGGTGGCGGGCGGGATCGGCTACGTCTTCGGCTGGCTGCTCCACAACCGCCGCTGACGACCGTTCCCTCGGGACCGGTGACGCCTGCGGACGTCGCCGGTCCTGTGCTCCCGCCGCCACGCCCGTCGAAATCCCTGTGCACCACCCCCCGATCCCGCTTGAGGCAACGCCCCGTTGAGTGCGAGCCCGGCAGGATGGCCGTCTGGCCGGGACGGGAGCGCGGATGGGTATCGAGGGGTTCGTCGTCGACGGGCTGACGCAGGACGCGCAACGCCGCGCCGCGGATCCGCGGGCCTCGGCCTGGGTGTCGGCCAATGCCGGGGCGGGCAAGACCAAGGTGCTCACCGACCGGGTGGTGCGCCTGTTGCTGCACGGCGCGGCCCCGGCTAAGATCCTCTGCCTCACCTTCACCAAGGCCGCCGCCGCCAACATGGCGATCCGGGTGTTCGAACGCCTTGGCCGCTGGGTCACCCTCGACGAGGCGTCCTTGCGCACCGAACTGACGGCGCTCGAGGGCGAGGCACCGGACGGCGCCACCCTGCGCCGCGCCCGGCGCCTGTTCGCTCGCGCCGTCGAGACGCCGGGCGGGCTCAAGATCGAGACCCTGCACGCCCTGTGCGAGCGCCTGCTCCACCTCGTGCCGTTCGAGGCCAACGTGCCGGCCCGTTTCGTGGTGCTGGACGAGGCCCAGACCCGCGAGGCGATCGACCGCACGATCGACAACGTGCTCGCCGACGCGGTCGATACCCGCCATCCCGATCTCGCGGCGGCGCTGAGCCTCGTCGCCCCCGAGGCGGCGGGCGAAACCTTGCGCCGCGCGATGACGGCGGCGGTGCAGAATCGCGGCCTGATCGGCCACAAGGACGGGCTGCCGGCGCGCCTGGCCGCCTTGCGCGGCGCGCTAGGGCTTGGCGCCGACGAGACGCTTCCGGCGATCGAGGCGCGGATGCTCGAGGGCGGGCCCGACCTTGCCGGGCTGATCGCGGCGCTCCGCACCGGCAAGGCCAACGACGAGAAGCGCGCCGACGCCCTGGCGCTCGCTCTCTCCGCCACCGGCCCGGCCCGGCTGACGCTGACCCTCGCGGCCTTCTTCAAGGACGAGGGCGAGGGCGACCCCTACGCCGCCTCGTCGCTCGGCACCAAGTCGGTCCCGGCCGATGCCAAGGAGGCGCTGCTCGCCGAGCAGGCCCGGCTCGGAGGGCTTCGAGACCGCCTCAAGGCCGCCCGGGCCTTTGCCCGCACCGAGGCCCTGTTCACGCTCGCCGCCGAGATCCACCGCCGGATGGAGGCGCAGAAGGCGCGCCTCGGCGCCCTCGATTTCGACGACCTGATCCACAAGACCCTCGACCTGCTGACGCGGGTCGATTCGGCCTGGGTGCTGTACAAGCTCGACCGCGGCGTCGACCACGTGCTGATCGACGAGGCGCAGGACACCAACCCGCAGCAATGGGAGATCCTGCGCCGGATCACCGAGGATTTCTGTGCCGGCGAGGGGGCCCGCGAGGCGGGCCAGGGCCTCGCCCGCACCCGCTTCGCCGTCGGCGACCCGAAGCAGTCGATCTACAGCTTTCAAGGCGCCGCGCCGGAAGAGTTCGAGACCACGCGACGGGCCTGGCGCCGGGAATCGGAAGGGGCCGGGCTGCCGTTTGCCGATGTCGGCCTGACCCTGTCGTTCCGTTCCGCGATCGGCGTCCTGCAGGCGGTCGACGCCACCTTCGCGCTGGCGGACCATTATCGCGGCCTGTCCTTCGGCGACGCGGCCATCGGCACCGCGCATTCCACCGCCCGGGTGCGGGCGCCGGGCCAGATCGAGCTGTGGCCGGTCGAGCGGCCGAGCGCCGAGGAGGAGCCCGACGCCTGGACCCATCCGGTCGACGCGATCGAGGCCGGGGCGCCGGCCCTCGTCACCGCCCGCCGGGTCGCCAGGGCGGTGCGCCTCTGGACCACCGCGGGCGACGAATCCGGCCGGGTCTGGCGGCCCGGCGAGGTCCTGATCCTGGTGCGCAAGCGCTCGGCCGCCTTCGAGGGCGTGATCCGGGCGCTCAAGGCCGAGGGCGTGCCGGTGGCCGGCCAGGACCGCCTCGACATCGCCGCCCACATCGCGGTCCTCGATCTCGTCGCCGCCGGCCGCGCCGCCCTGCTGCCGCAGGACGACCTGACGCTCGCGACCGCGTTGAAGACGCCCCTCGTCGGCCTCACCGACGACGACCTCGTCGCCATCGCCGCCGGGCGCGACCCGGCGGAATCCCTGGTCGCGGCGTTGCGGCGCCGGGCCGAGGCCGGCGACCCGGCCGCCCTCCGCGGCGTCGCTGCCCTCGACGGCTGGGCCTTGCTCGCCCGCGAGCACGGGCCGTTCGGCTTCTACGCCGAGCTCCTAGGGCCGCGCGGCGGCCGTGCGCTGCTGGTCCAGCGCCTCGGCGGCGAGGCGGGGGACGCCATCGACGTCTTCCTCACCGCCGCCGCCCAGGCCGAGGCCGGACCGGACGCGCCCTCGCTGACCGGCTTCCTGTCCCGTTACGCCCCGAGCGGCGGGCGCGATGCCGGCGGCCATACGGTGAAGCGCGACCTCGATTCCGCCCGCGACGAGGTGCGGGTGATGACCGTGCACGGTGCCAAGGGCCTGGAAGCGCCCCTGGTCCTGGTGCTCGACGGCTGCGATGCGCTGGGCCGCGATCCGCCCCTGGTCCCGATCCGGCTCAAGGACGGCAGCACGGTGCCGGTCTGGTCGAGCGCCAAGGCGCATGACAGCCCGGCGATCACCCGTGCCCGCGACGCGCTCCACGCCAAGGCCGGCGAGGAGCACAACCGGCTGCTCTACGTCGCGATGACCCGGGCCAAGGACCGGCTGGTGGTCGCGCCCTATTCCGGCAACGACAAGGAGACGCCGGCCGAGGCCTGGTGCGAGATGATCCGCCGCGGCCTGGTGCAGCGGCTCGGCGGCGTCGAGGTGGCGGAGATGCCATACGGCCCGGCCGAGAGCTGGCGCGAGGGCGCGGCCCTGCCGGAGGCACCCGCCGCACCCGCGGGGGTCGAGGAACCGGCCCTGGTGCCGGACTGGCTCCATCGTCCGGTCGTGCCCGAGGCCGAGCCGCTGCCGCCGCTTCGCCCCTCGGGGCTAGGCGCCGCCGACGAGCCGCGCCGGTCGGATGCCCGCTCCAGCGACCCGGCGGCCCGCCGCCGCGGCGTGCTGGTCCATGCCCTCTTGGAGCACCTGCCGAGCCTCGCGCCCGAGCGCCGGCCGGCGGCGGCGCAAGCGTTCGTCGCCGCCCGCGCCCCGGGCCTCGATCCGGACAGGCGCGGGACGATCGCCGCGGAGGCCCTGCGCCTCCTCGACGATCCCGACCTTGCGGTGCTGTTCGGCCCTGCCGCCCGGGCCGAGGTGACGCTCGCCGGCAGCATCGAGGTCGGAGGCGTCGCGCGCCCGGTGCATGGCCGGGTCGATCGCATCGCGGTGACGGAGGAGGCGGTCTGGCTCGTCGATTTCAAGACCGGCCGCCCCCCGGCGCCCGGCGCGCCGACGCCGCGGGGTCAGGCGGCGCAGGTCGCGCTCTATGCCCGCCTCCTCGCGACGATCTATCCGGACCGGCCCCTGTACCCGCTGCTCGTCTGGACCGCCGGCCCGATCGTCCGCCGCCTCACGCCAGAGGAATGCGACGCCGCCCTCGACACGCTGGCGTGAGCGAGGGTGCTCCACCGCACGAGTGAAGCGGGGATGGCTTGGCCGTGACGCTTGATCGGCCCCGGTGCGGTTCTTACCTTCTGTTTCACGCGAGCCGGTCCGCGCCGTCGGCCGGCTTCATGACGAGAAGGATTTTTGGCGATGGCAACCGTGAAGGTGACCGACGCGAGCTTCGAGCAGGACGTGCTGCAATCGGCCGAGCCCGTGGTCGTCGATTTCTGGGCCGAGTGGTGCGGCCCGTGCCGGGCGATCGGTCCGGCGCTGGAGGAGATCTCCAGCGAGATGAACGGCCGGGTGAAGATCGCCAAGGTCAACGTGGACGAGAATCCCGGCATCTCGGCCCAATACGGCATCCGCTCGATTCCGACCCTGATGATCTTCAAGGGCGGCGAGCTAGCCGGCCAGAAGGTGGGCGCGGCCCCGAAGGGCGAACTGGCCCGCTGGATCCAGGCCAGCGCCTGAGCGCATCGACTCCGGCGAATGCCGAGAAGCCCGGCCGAGAGGCCGGGCTTTCTCATGTCGGGCGTGGACGAGCGTACGTGGTCGATGACGCCGCCGCCGCCTCACCCCCGCCGCAGCAGGGGCCGCGCGCTTCCCGGGCCATGGGCGACCCAGATCGCCTCGCAGGCCGCCTGCCGGTCGCGCCGCAGCCGGGTGTCGAGGTCGTCGAGGGCTGCCTGGAGGCGGACGGAGCGGGTCTTCTGGAAGAAGTCGGCGTGGTTCAGCCGCATCTGTGACGAGAAGGCCCGGAAATGATCGGCATCGATCCGGACGCCGTCGCATTTCCGGCTGGCGAGGTCGGCCTCGAGGCCGGAGAGCAGCACCGGATCCTGCGGTGTCGCCTGTTCCCGATGCGGCTGGGCCGTGAAGCCGAAGGCGATCCAGGACGCGACGGCGAGGGCGGACGCAACGGACGATCGCAGGATCATGGGTGTGCTCGACATGGCGCCATCGACGAGGTTGCGCCGAAAACGAGCAACGACCAGCGCCGTTCCTGATCGGACGGTCTGTCATGTGCGCGGGCGCACGCCCGCGATCGGGCTCGTCTCGGGCGGGTCCATGCGTGATGGGCGGGTGGTGCCGCCTGTCCTTACGTGGGGTCGCGATCGATCCAGGCCGGGTCCATCGCCGCGACATCGTCCACCGGAGCACTCCCGTCGAACGGCGGCGGCCGGGGGGGCTCACCTCGGATCAGGCTCTCGGCCTCGTCGTGATCGACCTCGCGCATCTGCTCGGCGAGCAGCGCGAGGTAGCTCGCCGCCGCGGCCGTGCCGAACAACTCGGCAAAGCGCGCATGGGCGACCGCCGTCATCGTCTCGACCACCGCCTCCGGCGGGCTGCCGGCCTCGACGGCGTTGTCGAACACCGCCCGCCAGGCCCGGGACAGGCGCTCGCGTAAGTCGAAGGTGTCGTCCACGGGTCGGCCTCGTGCGGGCCGGGAACGGCCGACCCGGATTATGGACGCGCGGGCGGTCGGTTTCCAGGCGGGGGGTTCCCATCGGTCGGCCGGGTACGATATCCGCCGCGGCGGTCGCCGCGCGGCGGCCAGGGAGAACAACGCGATGAAACTCTACGGCACCAGCCTGTCGCCCTTCGTCCGCAAGGTGCTCGTCGTCCTCGCCGAGAAGGGCATCGAGGTCCAGCACGTGCCGCTGCGCTTCCACGACCCCGATCCGCGCTTCCAGGCGGCGAGCCCGTTCGGCAAGATCCCGGCCCTGGAGGACGGGGATGTCCGGCTCGCCGATTCCTCGGCGATCATCCACTACCTGGAGCGTAAGCACCCGGAGCCGGCGATGCTGCCGGCAGGTGCGCACGATCTCGGCCGGGCGATCTGGTTCGACGAGGTCGGCGATACCGAGCTGTTTCCGGTACTGATCAAGCCCTTCGTCCAGCGGGTGCTGCGGCCAAAGATGATGAACCAGCCCTGCGACGAGGCGGTTGTCGCCAAGTGCATGGGCGAGGAGCTGCCGCGGCTGTTCGATTATCTCGAAGGGGTGATCGACGGGCCGTATCTCGTCGGCGGCGCCTTCGGTCTGGCCGACATCTCGGTCGCGACGACGTTCCACAACCTGCATCTGGCCGGCGAGGCGGTCGATGCGGGGCGCTGGCCGAAGCTGGCGTCCTACTTCACTGGCATCCTGGAGCGCCCGTCGTTCCAGACGGCGATCGCGGCCCGGCAAGGCTGAACGAGGACCGCTTAGAAAGGGAGGGAGAGGGGGCTTTTCCGCGTCCCCTCTCTCAGCGTCCCTTGGCGCTGCGGCGGTAGAAGCCGTCGACCTGGGCCTGGGCCTCGGCCCGGTCCCGCTCGTTGGCCGCCGCCATCGCCTGCTCCTGCAGGGTGACGATCCACTGATCCTTCGGCCCCTCCGCGGCGTCGCGGGCGAGCGTCAGCCAGGCGAGACCCCGGGCGCGCTGCACCGTGACGCCCTGGCCGTTGATCAGGAGCTGTCCGAGCAGCGCTTGCGCCGCCGGATGCCCCTTCTCGGCGGCGAGGTTGAACCAGCGCGCCGCCTGGCGCGGGTCCTGGCCCACGCCGGTCCCGTCGAGATAGAGCCGGGCGAGGTTGTACTGCGCGTTCGGGTCCCCGTAATAGGTCGCCGCGTAGTTGAACATGTCGTAGGCGCGCTCGACGTTCGCGCGGACGTAGGAGCCCTTGATCCCGTCGAGGAAGTAGCGGCCGAGCGCCGTGAAGGCGCTCGCCACCACGCCGGCATTCGGCGCCTCCGGTCCCTCGTCGGCATTCTCGTCGGCGATCTTCGAGAAGAACTCGAACGCCTTGAGGTCGTCGTGCGGGACCCCGTCGCCCTCCGCATACATGCGGCCGAGCTTCCACAGGGCGAGCGCGTGGCCCTGGCCGGCGGCGTATTCGAGGGCGCGCGCCGCGCCCTCCTTGTCGCCGGCATTGTAGTCGCGCATGCCCGTCCGCATCGCCTCGCGGGCGTTGCGGTAGCCCGTTGCCGCGGGCACCGGGGTCCGCACCGCGGCGTCGAGCGCCGCAGCGGGACCCGCCCCGGCCATGGTCAGGCCGAGCAGCGCGAGGAGGAACCGGCGACCTGCCCGCTTGGGCAGGCCGGCCTCAGATATCCGCATAGGAGAGCGTCTCCTGGGCCCCGCCCGGATGCGTCACCGCGCCGGTCACCGCCGGGCCGACGGTCTGCGCGTATTTCCACAGGTAGCCCGAGGTCGAATCGTTGGCCCGCGGCTGCCAGGCCGCGCGGCGCCGGGCCAGCTCGTCGTCCGTGAGGTCGACCGAGAGCGTGCCCTGGATCGCGTCGATGCGGATCATGTCGCCGTCCTGCAGGAGGCCGATCGGCCCACCCACCGCGGCTTCGGGCCCGACATGGCCGATGCAGAAGCCGCGGGTGGCGCCCGAGAAGCGCCCGTCGGTGATGAGCGCCACCTTGTCGCCCATGCCCTGGCCGTAGAGGGCGGCGGTGGTCGCCAGCATCTCGCGCATGCCGGGGCCGCCGCGCGGGCCCTCGTAGCGGATCACCAGGACCTCGCCCTCCTTGTAGCTGCGGTTCTTCACCGCCTCGAAGCAGAGTTCCTCGTTGTCGAAGACCCGGGCCGGGCCGGCGAAGGTCTGCTTCTCCGGCGGCATGCCGGCGACCTTCACGATCGCGCCTTCCGGCGCCAGGTTGCCCTTGAGGCCGACCACGCCGCCGGTCGCGGTGATCGGCTGGCTGGAGGGACGCACCACGTCCTGCTGGGCGTTCCACGCCACCTTGGCGAGGTTCTCGGCGATGGTGCGGCCGGTGACGGTGATGCAGTCGCCGTGGAGGAAGCCGCCGTCGAGCAGCGTCTTCATCAGGAGCGGGATGCCGCCGACCTCGAACAGGTCCTTGGCGACGTAGCGCCCGCCGGGCTTCAGGTCGGCGATGTAGGGGGTGCGCTTGAAGATCTCGGCGACGTCGAAGAGATCGAACTCGATGCCGCATTCATGGGCGATCGCCGGGAGATGCAAAGCCGCATTGGTCGAGCCGCCGGAGGCCGCCACCACGGTCGCGGCGTTCTCGAGCGCCTTGCGGGTGACGATGTCGCGCGGGCGGATGTTCTTGGCGAGGAGCTCCATCACCATCTCGCCGGCGGTGGCGCAGAACCGGTCGCGGATCTCGTAGGGCGCGGGGGCGCCGGCCGAGTAGGGGAGCGCCAGGCCGATTGCCTCGGACACGGTCGCCATGGTGTTGGCGGTGAACTGCGCGCCGCAGGCGCCGGCCGACGGGCAGGCGACCTGCTCCAGCTCCTCGAGGTCGTCGTCGCTCATCGCGCCGACCGAGTGCTTGCCGACCGCCTCGAACAGGTCCTGGATGGTGACCGGCTGGCCGCGGAAGGTGCCGGGCAGGATCGAGCCGCCATAGATGAAGACGGAAGGCACGTTGAGGCGCACCATCGCCATCATCATGCCGGGCAGGGACTTGTCGCAGCCGGCAAGGCCCACCAGCGCGTCGTAGGCGTGGCCGCGCATGGTGAGTTCCACCGAATCGGCGATCACCTCGCGGGACGGCAGCGAGGCGCGCATGCCGCGATGCCCCATGGCGATGCCGTCGGTGACCGTGATGGTGCAGAATTCCCGCGGCGTGCCGCCGGCCGCCGCCACGCCCTTCTTCACGGCCTGGGCCTGGCGCATCAGCGAGATGTTGCAGGGCGCCGCCTCGTTCCAGCACGAGGCCACGCCGATCAGCGGCTGGTGGATCTGCTCGCGGGTCAGGCCCATGGCGTAGAGGTACGACCGGTGCGGCGCGCGCTCGGGACCCTCGGTCACGTAGCGGCTGGGCAGCTTCGATTTGTCGGTGGTGTGACGCGCGTCCATGGCCCTGTCCCGTACCCGTAGTTTCTTGAAAGGCCGGTGTTTCCCCGGTCCCGCTCCCTGCACCGCCCTGGGACGGCTCACGCGAAACGAACCCGTTGCCGGTTCAATCCGCCAGCGCCGCCCGCGATCCCCGGGAACCCGGGACGACCACGATAAATCACTGTAGGGACAGTCGTTTAACGTGACGGTTGAGGTGCCGCCGGTTTATGGCGGGAACGCGGCGGTGCGGGGGGCGGTCTGGGGCAAAGCTGGGATGCTTTCGCGGTGTGGCGGCCTCGCCACAGCTAAGCTTGCGGGGAGGCTCTGACAGGCGAGGCGGTCGGTCGTCGGCATGGGTGGAGAGTGCCGGTTGTTTGTGCCCGGCGTGAGGCGCGACCCGTTCGGGAATGTGGCTTGTGGAGGGACTGCGTGAGGCGATCGGCCGACGACGGGCGCGACGCGCCACATCGGTCCGGAGAGCCTGATTTTCAGCAACAGTCCCGACCCACAGGGTCATCCCGGGGCCGCGCAGCGGAACCCGGGATCCATAACCGCTGACGAAGTAGGACGAAGCGGGCCGCGTTCCGCTTCATTCTGAACGATCAGCGGTTATGGATCCCGGGTTCTCGTCTTCGACGAGCCCCGGGATGACATCGAGGATGTCGGAAACGTCCTTTCGGAACCTGCGGGCCGTACCTTCACCCTCACACCGACCGCGGCGCCGCCACCCGTTGGCGCAACCCCGCGATCACCGCCCGGAGCGTTCCGGCCTCGGCCTCCGCCGCATCGGTTCGGGCGTAGATGCGGTCATGCACGAAGGACAGCTTGCCGATCGTCGCCGGCGTCATCCGGAACGGGTACAGGTCGGGCTGGCCC
Organism: Methylobacterium aquaticum; assembly: GCF_016804325.1. Taxonomy (NCBI): domain Bacteria; kingdom Pseudomonadati; phylum Pseudomonadota; class Alphaproteobacteria; order Hyphomicrobiales; family Methylobacteriaceae; genus Methylobacterium; species Methylobacterium aquaticum. The sequence goes on along the minus strand of NZ_CP043627.1, from coordinate 4,910,825 downwards.
ATGCTGCGGTTGAGCGAGTTCATCGCGAAGGTCAGCGGCAGCCAGGCCTCGATCAGCCGGCCGAAATCCGGGCTGCGATAGGGGTCGAAATCGACCTTCGCGGCGAGCGTGATCGGTGTGTGGAGCGCCGGGCCGGCCTGGAGCTTGGGCTGGACCCTGACGCCGAACTGGCTCGCGGTCTCCAGCGTGTCGACGATGTGCATGTAATGGGCCCAGGTCTCGGCGAAATCCTCCCAGGGGTGGGAGGTGGCGTAGGCCGACACGAAGGTCTCCTGCCAGCCTTCGGCCGGGCCGTGGGCGTAGTGGCGCTGGAGCGCGGCGCCGTAATCGGCCCGCTCGTCGCCGAACGCCGTCCGGAACGCGTCGAGGCAGGGATCGGCCCGCACCAGCACGTTCCAGAAATAATGCCCGATCTCGTGGCGGAAGTGCCCGAGCAATGTGCGGTAGTGCTCGCCGAACTGGGTGCGCCGCCGCTCTCTCTCGACGTCGTCGGCCTCCGCGATGTTGAGGGTGATGAGGCCGTTATCGTGCCCGGTCAGCACCGGCGGGCCGGTGAGGTAGGCTTCCGCCGGATCGACCAGGAAGTCGAAGGCGAGGCCGGTCGGGTCCTCGCGACGGGAGGCGAGCGGCAGGCGCAGGCGCAGCATGGCGTAGAACAGCCGGCGCTTGGCCGCCTCGACCTCGCGCCAGCGGGTCTGGTTCCAGGGAATCGACAGGTCCGGCACCACCCGGTTGTGCCGGCAGGCGAGGCAGTAGGTCTCGCCCGAGCCCGCGGGAACGAGCCAGTTGCAGCCGCCCGACGCCCGGTTGGCGCAAGGACGGTACTTCCGGCGCGGATCGGCGAGGCCGCGCCAGCGCGAGCCGGCCCGCAGCATCGCCGTCATGTCGGTCAGTTCGGGATCGTAGCCGAGCCGGCATTCGCAGCTCTCGCAGGCATCGGCCTCGAAATGGGCCGGCTGCGCGCAGGCCTGGCACTGGAAGATCTTCATCGCGGCGTCCGGACGGGCCCCGCGGGACGAAGGGGGGAAACCCGACGGGGCCAATCGTCAAGGGCTTTCCCGCCCGGAGGTTCCGTGCAGGACGGCACGGGACTTGCCTCAATTTTTCGCCATGCCGCCCGGGGCCGGTGCCGCGATGACGCAGAGAGACGTGAGGATGGTGCAAGGAAGCCGACCATCTCGCGATCCGGCGGCTGACGCGGGCCCGGCCACGGTGTAGAAGCCCAAGCTTGGAAGCCGCGGAACGCGCGAACAGGCCGGCGGGCTCATCCCTCACGAGAGCAGAAGGTTCGGAGTCGTCGTGTCGATCAAGGCCGCCTTGCACCACGTCACGTCCTACACCTACGATCGGCCGATCTCCCTCGGCCCGCAGGTGATCCGCCTGCGGCCGGCGCCGCATACGCGCTCGCGGATCGAGAGCTACGCCCTCAAGGTCACGCCGGCCAACCACTTCGTGAACTGGCAGCAGGACCCGAGCGGCAACTGGCTCGCCCGCCTCGTCTTCCCCGAGAAGACGACGCAGTTCCGGATCGAGGTCGACCTCGTCGCCGACATGTCGGTGATCAATCCGTTCGACTTCTTCGTCGAGGATTACGCCCAGACCCGGCCCTTCGCCTATCCGGACGAGCTGAAGGCCGAGCTCGGCCCCTATCTCGCCGTCGAGGCGGGAGGCCCCGAGATCGACGCCCTGATGGCGCGGCTGCCCGCCGAGCCCAACACCGTGCTGTTCCTGGTGGCGCTGAACGCGCTCGTGCGCGATTCGGTCAAGTACGTCGTGCGGATGGAGCCGGGGGTGCAGACCCCGGCCGAGACCTTGCAGAAGGGCAGCGGCTCGTGCCGCGATTCGGCCTGGCTGCTGGTGCAGGTGCTGCGCCGCCTCGGGATGGCCGCCCGCTTCGTCTCCGGCTACCTGCTCCAGCTCGTGCCCGACACCACCGCGGTCGACGGGCCGGCCGGCACGACCACCGACTTCACCGATCTCCACGCCTGGGCCGAGGTTTACGTGCCGGGCGCCGGCTGGATCGGGCTCGACGCGACCTCGGGGCTTCTCTGCGGCGAGGGCCACATCCCGCTCGCGGCGACCCCGCATTACCGCTCGGCGGCGCCGATCGCCGGCCTTGCCGACCACGCCGAGGTCACGTTCGACTTCGAGATGACGGTGACCCGGGTCGCCGAGGCGCCCCGCGTCACCAAGCCGTTCTCGGACGAGGCCTGGAGCGCGCTCGACGCGCTCGGCGAGCGGATCGACCGCGACCTCGCCGACCAGGACGTGCGCCTGACCATGGGCGGCGAGCCGACCTTCGTGTCGGTCGACGATTTCGAGGCGCCCGAATGGAACGCCGCGGCCGTCGGGCCGACGAAGAGGGGGCTGGCCGACCAGCTGATCCGGCGCCTGCGCGACCGCTTCGGCCCCGGCGGCTTCCTGCATTACGGCCAGGGCAAGTGGTATCCGGGCGAGAGCCTGCCGCGCTGGGCCTTCGGCCTGTACTGGCGCAAGGACGGCGAGCCGGTCTGGCGCGACGACAGCCTCATCGCCTCCGAGACCGGCAAGCGGGATGCCGGGATCAAGGAGGCCGAGGCGCTGATCCACGGGCTTGCCCGGCGGCTCGGCCTCGATCCCTACATCCAGCCGGTCTTCGAGGATCCGGAATACTGGGACCGCAAGGTCGCCGACCTGCCGGTCAACGTCACGCCCCTCGACCCGAAGGTCGGCGACGAGGAAGCGCAGCGCCGGATGGTCCGGGTCTATACCCGCGGGATCGAGAACGCGGTCGGCTTCGTGCTGCCGATCGCCAACGTCGCGGTCGGGCCCGAGCGGATGTGGGTCTCGGAGGCCTGGCAGCTCAAACGCGGCGCGATCTACCTGGTGCCGGGCGATTCCCCGGCGGGGTTCCGCCTGCCGCTCGCCTCGCTGCCCTACGTGCCGCCGGGGGAATACCCGTACTACGTGCCGCAGGATCCCCTGGAACAGCGCGGCCCGCTCGCCACCGGCACCGCGCCCCGGCGCCATCCCGCCCCGGTCGGCGTCGCGGTTCGCACCGCGCTCGCGGTCGAGCCGCGGGACGGCATCCTGTGCGTGTTCATGCCGCCGGTCGAGCGGGTGGACGAGTACCTCAACCTGATCGCCGTCCTGGAGGAGGCCGCCGCCGAGATCGGCCAGCCGCTCCACGTCGAGGGCTACGAGCCGCCCTACGATCCGCGCCTGTCGGTGGTGAAGGTCACGCCCGATCCCGGCGTGATCGAGGTCAACGTCCAGCCGGCCAAGACCTGGCGCGAGGCGGTGGAGATCACCACCGGCCTCTACCAGGATGCCCGCCAGACCCGGCTCGGCGCGCAGAAGTTCATGACCGACGGGCGCCATACCGGGACGGGGGGCGGCAACCACGTCGTGCTCGGCGGCGCGACCCCGGCCGATTCGCCGTTCCTGCGCCGGCCCGACCTCCTGAAGAGCCTGGTGCTGTACTGGCAGCGCCACCCGTCGCTGTCCTACCTGTTCTCGGGCCTCTATGTCGGCCCGACCAGCCAGGCGCCGCGGATGGACGAGGCGCGCCATGACGGGCTCTACGAACTCGAGATCGCGCTCGCCCAGGTGCCGCCCCCGGGCGGGCCCGACCTGCCGCTTTGGCTCGTCGACCGCTTGTTCCGTAACATCCTCACCGACGTGACCGGCAACACCCACCGGTCCGAGATCTGCATCGACAAGCTCTACTCGCCCGACGGCCCGACCGGGCGGCTCGGCCTCCTGGAGTTCCGCTCCTTCGAGATGCCGCCCGAGGCGCGGATGAGCCTCGCCCAGCAGGTGCTCCTGCGCGCCCTCGTCGCCTGGCTGTGGCGCGAGCCGCAGGAGGGGAGCTTCGTGCGCTGGGGCACGACGCTCCACGACCGCTTCATGCTGCCCCACTTCCTGTGGGAGGATTTTTCCTCGGTGCTGGGCGACCTCAACCGCGCCGGCTACGCCTTCGATCCGGCCTGGTACGAGGCGCAGGCCGAGTTCCGCTTCCCCCGCTACGGCGAGGTCGAGCGCGGCGGGGTCAAGCTCGAGCTGCGCCAGGCGCTCGAGCCCTGGCACGTGCTCGGCGAGGAGGGCGCGATCGGCGGGACCGTGCGCTACGTCGATTCGTCGGTGGAGCGGCTGCAGGTCAAGGTGTCGGGCTACGTGCCGAGCCGGCACGTCGTCACCTGCAACGGACGGCGCCTGCCGATGACCGATACCGGCCGCTCCGGCGAGGCGGTGGCGGGCCTGCGCTTCAAGGCCTGGCAGCCGGCCTCGTCCCTGCACCCGACGATCCCCGTCCACGCGCCGCTCACCTTCGACGTGCTCGACACCTGGAGCGGGCGGTCGCTGGGCGGCTGCGTCTACCACGTCGCCCATCCGGGCGGGCGCAACTACGAGACCTTCCCGATCAACACCTACGAGGCGGAAGGGCGCCGTCTCGCCCGCTTCCAGGAGAACGGCCACACCCCGGGCCGGGTGAGCGTGCCGCCGGAGGAATCCCGGCGGGAATTCCCCCTGACCCTCGACCTGCGCACGCCAGCGACCCGATGAGCGAGGCGCTGGCGAAGGTGGAGATTCCGGCGCCGGCCCCTCCCACGGATGGGCCGCGCGGGGAGGGCGCTCGCGAGGAGAGGCCGCGCGAGGACGGGCCCGAGGAACGGCTGGCCCGCTGGATTGCGGGCTACGCCGCCCTGCCGGGCCTGCCCGACGAGCTTGTCTCGGAGGACGGCACCTTGCGCCCGGCCTGGGACAGGTTCCTGCGCCACCTCGCCGACCTGCCCGAATGCGAGATCGCCGCCCGCCTCGCTGCGGCCGGGCGGCACATCCACGATACCGGCATCGCCTACCGGGCCTACGGTGAGGCGACCGAGCGCGACTGGCCGATCGGTGCCCTGCCGCTCCTGATCGAGGGGGCGGAGTGGCAGGCGATCGCCGCCGGGGTGGCGCAGCGCGCCGAGTTGCTGGAAGCGGTGCTGACCGACCTCTACGGCGACGGGGCGCTGGCCCGGGCCGGCCTGCTGCCGGCCGCCGCCGCCGCGGGCGATCCGGAATTCCTCCGCCCCCTCGTCGGCGTCGCCCCGCCCGGCGGACGCCACCTGCATTTCTACGCCGCCGACCTCGCCCGCGGGCCCGACGGCGCCTGGCGGGTTCTCGCCGACCGCACCCAGGCCCCGTCCGGCGCCGGCTACGCCCTCGAGAACCGCCTCGTCATGGCCCGGGCCCTGCCGGAGGTCTACGGCGCGCTCGAGGTCGAGCGCGTCGCCTCGTTCTTCCAGGCCTTTCGCGACGGCCTCGCGGCGGCGGCGACCCGGGCCGAGCCGCGCATCGGCCTGATGACCTCGGGCCCCTACAGCGATACTTACGTCGAGCAGGCGGTGCTCGCCCGCTATCTCGGCTTCTCCCTCGTCGAGGGCGACGACCTGCTGGTGCGCGACGGGATGGTGTCGATCCGCACGGTCGCCGGCCTGAAGCGGGTCGACGTGCTGTGGCGGCGCATCGACGGCGACTTCGTCGATCCCCTCGAACTCAACCCGGCCTCCCGCCTCGGCGCGCCTGGCCTGGTCGAGGCCCTGCGCGCCGGCGCCGTGGCGATGGGCAACATGCCGGGCACCGGCCTCGTCGAGAGCGCCTGGCTCGCCGCCTCCCTGCCGGCCCTGTGCGAGCGGCTGCTCGGCGAGACGTTGCGCCTGCCCGGCCTGCCGACCTGGTGGTGCGGCGACCCCGGGCAGCGCGACGCCGTGCTGGCGCGGTTCGACGACCTCGCCTTCCGGCCGGCGGCCGCGGCGGCGCAGGGCGCGTTCACCAGCCGGGCCTTCGGCGAGGGGCGCGACGCGGCCGAGACCGCGCGCCTGCGCGCCGTCCTGCGCGACCGGCCCGGCGACCTCGTCGCCCACGAGCCTGTGCGGCTCTCCACCGCCCCGGTCTGGGACGGGACCCGGCTCGTGCCCCGGCCCTTCGTGCTCCGGGTCTTCGCCGCCGCGACCCCCGAGGGCTGGCGGGTGATGCCCGGCGGCTTCTGCCGCATCTCCGAGACGCCGGACGTGCGCCCGGTGGCGATGGGCGTCGGCGTCCGCGCCGCCGACGTCTGGGTGCTGTCCTCCGATTCCACCGCCACCCAGGCGAGCCTGCTGCCGCCGACCGACAGGGTCGCGGTGCGCCGGGTGCCCGGCCTCCTGCCGAGCCGCGCCGCCGACAATCTGTTCTGGCTCGGCCGCCACCTGGAGCGGACCGAGGCGGTGATCCGCCTCACCGCCTGCCTGCTCGACGGGGCCGGCAGCATCTCGACGGATGCCGAGGACCGCGCGACCTCGGCCCGCATCCGCGCCCTGCTGCATGCCTGGGGCGCCGTGCCCTCGGCCGAGGGGCCGGCGATGCTGCTCGCCCACCACGCCCTCTCCGACGGGAAGCAATGGGGCTCGGGGCTGTCCCACGCCCTCTCGGCAAGGCGCAACGCCGCCTCCCTGCGCGAGCGGCTGTCCGGCGAGACCTGGCGCGCGCTCTCGGCCCTGCGCGCCGCCCTGGAGGCGCCGGCCGAGACCCCGGATTCGGAAGCCGCCCTCCTCGACCGGTCCGAGCGCGCGCTCTCCCTCACCGCCTCGCTCGCCGGCCTCGCCCAGGAGAACATGAACCGGGCCGGGGGCTTCGCCTTCGTCGACATGGGCCGGCGGGTCGAGCGGGCGGTCAATGCCTGCCGCTTCGCCCTCGAATTCGGCGCGGCGGGGGCCAGCACCGACGATCTCGGCGTGCTGCTCGAACTGGTCGATTCGCGCATCTCGTACGGCGCCCGCTACATCCTCGGGGTGGCGCTGGAGCCGGTGCGCGACATGGTGCTGCTCGATCCCTACAACCCGCGCTCGCTGGCCTTCCAGGTCGCGTGCCTGGCCGAGCGCCTGGCCGGCTTGCCGTCCTTGCGCCAGGACGGGGTGGCGGAACTGCCGGTGCGGCTCGTGGCCGGGCTGTCGGGCGAGATCGCCGCGGCGGAAGCCGCCACCCTGCCGCTCGACACCGTGGCGGCCTGGGAGAGACGGCTGTGGGAGATCGCCGAGGCGATCGGCGCGCGCTACTTCCCCGGCGGGTCGGATGCCGCCCGGCCCGAACCCCTCACCACCCTGGCGTGAGCCGACGGCACCGATCTTCACGGGACAATGCTCTACCGCCTCCGCCATCTCACGGCCTATGCCTACCGCAACCCGGTGGGCTTCGCCCGCTGCACCCTGCGCCTCGCCCCGGCGACGGGGGACGGTCAGGTGCCGCTCTCGCACGAGGTGGTGGTCGAGCCCGCCCCCCAGACCGCGACCGAGCGCGCCGACTTCTTCGGCAACCGCACGGTCTCGCTCACCGTGGAGACGCCGCATCGGGACTTCCGGATCGATGCGCGCTCGCGCATCCAGGTCGAGCGGCCGCCGCTGCCCGACCCCGAGACCGGTCCGGCCTGGGAGGAGGTGCGGGAGCGGGTGCTGACCTGGCCCGGCCTCGGCCCCGAGGCCGCGCTGCATTTCGCGGCGCCGAGCCGCCGGGTGCCGCTCCTGCCCGAGATCACCGATTACGCCCGGGCGAGCTTCCCCCCGGCGGGGGTGCCTATGCCGGCGCCTTCGACCTGATGCGCCGCATCCGGGCCGATTTCGCCTTCGATTCCGACGCGACCGAGGTCGGCACGCCGCTCGCCGAGTCCTTCGCCGGCCGCCGCGGCGTGTGCCAGGATTTCTCCCACATCATGATCGCGGCCCTGCGCGGCCTCGGCCTGCCGGCGGCCTATGTCAGCGGCTACCTGCGCACCCTGCCGCCGCCGGGCCAGCCCCGCCTCGAAGGGGCGGATGCGAGCCATGCCTGGGTCTCGGTCTGGTGCGGGGAGGGCTGGATCGGCCTCGATCCCACCAACGGCATCGGCGTGCAGGACGACCACATCGTGGTGGCCCGCGGCCGCGACTACGCCGACGTCGCGCCGGTCGCCGGCATCATCGCCGGATCGGGGGCGCAGAGCCTGCAGGTCGCGGTGGACGTGGTGCCGGAGGACGAGGAAGCGGGCGGGCCGGGCTGATGCGCTGAACTCGGGGAGACGAGAGGCCCGGCCCGCGAATGCGACACCAGCCGAGTGCCGTCGTTCGGACGGGACAGGGCCGGCGTGGCGAGGGCAACACTGGGCCGGTTTCCGTCACCCGTCCTCAACCTGGATCAATCTTCGGCGATTTCGCAGGGCTCCGGCAAAGAGTGTGGAAGCGCTGGGGAAGGCGGCGTCGCCAGGACCTCACCGACGCCCCGTGCCGCCATCCTGCCGGCGGCTCCGGCGCCTCGGGCTGCCCGAGCGCCCTGTTCCAGAACGTCGTCTCCCCTGGGGCGCACCAGAACCAAGCTAGCCGCGCCCCGTTGCACCCGCATGGATCTCACGCTCCAACCCGTGCGCGTCAGGATCGGGGGCGAGGCCGAGCAGGGATTGCTCGTCTTCGTCGAGGGTCATCTCGCGGCGGTGCTGGTCTGCCTCTCCGAAGAGTACGGCGACGAGGCGGGCCTGTGGTTTCTGGAGGCGGGCTTCGGCCACCTCGCCTCGCCGCACCCGGTGACCTTCGCCGACCTCGACGCGGTGGAGGAGTGGATCGCGCGGCGGCTGGCCGGCTCTAATCCCCGTTCTCCTCCGTGACGGTCTCGGAGAACGGCACGGTCGTCACCGTATGGCCGTCCTCGTCCGCCACCTCGAAGGAGCAGGTAAACCAGTCCCCCACCGCATGGAGGCGCACCCGGGCAATCAGGTCGCGGGCGACCATGAGCGCGTGGGCGCGCGCTTCCTCCGGCCCGGCCAGTTCGTCCCCCTCGGGGTCCTGGGCGAGATCGTCGGGCCCTGCGCCGTGGCGGAGATGGAAGAAATAGCGCGGCATCAGGCGCCCTCGATGAGGCGGGCATACTCGGCCTCCGGCGTGCCGTAGCTGCCGTTCGTCAGCGCCAGGAGCTTGGCGCGGTCGAGCACCTCGATCCGCCGGCGCTTGGCCCGGATCCGGCCCGCGCCTTCCAGGTTCTGGATCGCCAGCGTCACCCCCGCCCGCTGCACGCCCAGCATCATCGACAGGAAGTCGTGCGTGAGCACGAGTTCGTCGCCCTCCGTCCGGTCGTGGCACATCAGCACCCAGCGCGCGAGGCGGCTTTCGAGGCTCAAGGACGCGTGGGCGTAGGCGGTCTGGGTGATCTGGACGATCAGGCTGTGGACGTAGCGCAGCAGCAGCCGGCGCAGGGTCGGGCTCTCGGCAAGCGCCGCGCAGAGCGCGTCCCGGCCGATGCTCAACGCCTCGCCGGCGAGCTGCACGAAGTGGACGTGCGGCGTGGTGGTGCAGTCGAGCGCGACCGGGACGGCACCAACCAGGCCCTCGCTCCCGACCAGGCTGACCTCGATCCGGCGCTCGTCATGGGCGGTCGAGATCGAGACCATGCCGGTCTCGATGAAGAACAGCTCGTCGACGGCCGCGTCCGCGGCGATCACCACCTCGCGCAGCTGCAGCGCGATCGGCTCGAGATGCGGCTCCAGCCGCGCGAAATCCTCGGGCGCCATCGCCCGCAGGAGGCGGTTGCGCAGGGTCGATGGCCGATGGTGCGGCACAGCTTCCTCCTCGCGATGGTCGCCGAGGCGTGCTGTCCCGACTGGATTCCATATCGTCGGCTCTCAATACGTTCCGATCGTTCGAGGAATTACGGCAAGCGAATTTCGATTGTAGCAAATTTTATTAAGGGCATCATTTGATGCTTGCTGGTGTGGCTTCCGATATTCGGGGACGTATCGGGAACCGCCACAGAACGATGCGATTGTACGATACAATACCAACTTTCGCGATCTCTTCCGGGTGCGACAGACTGCGCCTATCATTCTTCGCAACGGCGCGCATCTGCGGGCCTGAGACGGGAGAATCGAGCGTGCGACAGGGTATCGGCCATCCGACGGTGCTGCTGATCGAGGAGGAGCCCCTGGTGGGTCTCGTGCTCGGCGACACGCTGGCGGAGGCCGGTTACGAGGTCGCAGGGCCGGTGACGAGCCAGGCGGAGGCCCTGGCCTGGCTGGCAAGGACGGGGCCCGGCCTCACGGCGCCCGATCTCGCGGTGCTCGACCTCCCGCTGCGGGACGGCGACGGCCGCCGTCTCGCTCGGGTCCTGCGGGCCAGCGGCGTGCCGTTCCTGGTCCATGCCGACGATGCGCGCGACGCCACGGCCTGCGCCGAACTGAGCGCCGCGCCCCGATTGATCAAGCCGGCCTGGCACCGCGACCTCGTCCTGGTGCTCGGCCAGCTCGCCCGCGAGGCGTGCCCATGATGACAACTCTCGGGATGCCGACGAGGCATCCCTCCGCCCCGCCGAGCCCGGACGGGCACCTGCTCCACCCGATCGTCCGCAAGCTCTCGACCTACGCCCACCTCGACGCGGGGGAACGGGCGGCGCTTGCCGGTTTGAGCGCCGGCGGGCAGCGGGTCGAGGGCCGCTCCGATCTCCTGGTCGAGGGGGCCGCACCGGACTGCGCCGTCCTGGTCGTGGAGGGCATCGCCTGCCGCTACCGCCACCGCCCGAACGGGGCGCGCCAGATCACCGCCTATCTCCTGCCCGGGGATCTCTGCGACCCCGATGTCGTCCATCTGAGCCGGATGACCCACAGCGTCGGCACGATCGGGCCGTGCCGGATCGTCCGCATCCCCCGCGAGGCGCTGGCGGACCTCACCGAGCGGCATCCCGGCATCGCCCGGGCCCTGCGCCACGCCAAGCTCGCCGAGGAGGAGACGACCCGCGAATGGGTGATGAATGTCGGCTGCCGCTCGGCGATCGAGCGGGTGTCGCATCTCCTGTGCGAACTGCACGAGCGGCTGCGGATCGTCGGCTGGGCGACGAAGGCGGGCTACGATCTCCCCCTGACGCAGCAGGACGTCGCCGACACGACCGGCCTGTCGAACGTGCACGTCAACCGGGTGCTGCGGCAGCTGCGCCTGATGCGGCTGGTCGAGGTCGGCGGCAAGCGGGTCGACATCCTCGACCTGCCCGGTCTCCGGGCGGTCGCCGAGTTCCAGCCCGACTACCTGCGGCCGACCTCGGCGGAGTCGATCCCGGGCTGATCAGCCGAGATCCAGCTCCACCGTCACCGGCACGTGGTCGGAGGGCTTTTCGAGGCCGCGCAGGTGCTTCTGCACCGAGGCCGAGACCAGGCGGTCGAGCGCTTGCGGCGACAGCAGCAGGTGGTCGATCCGGATGCCCTGGTTGCGCGGCCAGCAGCCGGCCTGGTAATCCCAGAAGCTGTAGACGCCCGGCCGCCCGTCGCAGGCGCGCAAGGCATCGGTGAAGCCCTCGTTGACGAGGCTGCGGAACGCCGCCCGGGTCTGGGGCAGGAACAGCGCGTCGCTCACCCATTCGGCCGGGTTGGCCGCGTCCTCGGGCTCGGGAATCACGTTGTAGTCGCCGGCGAGCACCAGCACCTCTTCACGCTGGCGCAAGGCCACGGCATGGGCCTGGAGGCGGCGCATGAAGGCGAGCTTGTAGTCGTATTTCGGCGTGCCGACGGGATTGCCGTTCGGCAGGTAGATCGAGGCCACCCGCACCGGCAAAGTCGCGGTCGGGATCAGCGCCTCGATGTAGCGCGCCTGCTCGTCGTCGGCGTCGCCCGGCAGGCCGCGGCGGATGTCCTGCAGCGGCAGCGGCCGGCGGGCCAGCAGCGCGACGCCGTTGAACGCCTTCTGGCCGTGGGTCGCCACCACGTAGCCGGCTTCCTCGATCTCGGTGCGGGGAAACGCGTCGTCGACGCATTTCAGCTCCTGGAGGCAGACCACGTCGGGCTGCGCCTCGGCCAGGAAGGCCAGGAGATGCGGCAGACGCTGCTTGACCGAGTTGACGTTCCAGGTGGTGATCCGCATCGCGTCCCGCGCCGCTCGCAACCAGGCTTTCGCCTGAAGGCCCCGTCATCGGGGTTTCGCGCCGTGCTGGCAAGCCGCGGGGAGCGGCGAGGTGGGGACAGGCATGGCATCGGGTTGGTGGGAACCGGTTCGCGATTATTGCGAGCGGACCGGGCCGGGGCTGTGGGCCGAGCCGCTGAACGCGGTCTCGAACGCCGCCTTCGTGGTCGCGGCGATCCTGCTCCTGCGGCGCGGCCGGGCGCCCGACCCGGTCGCCGACGGCTTTGCCGGGCTGATCGGGCTGATCGGCCTCGGCAGCGCGCTGTTCCACACGCTGGCCGTGCAATGGTCCATGCTCGCCGACGTGATCCCGATCGCGCTGTTCATCCACGCCTACTTCTTCCTGGCGCTCCGGCGCTTCCTCGGGCTCTCCGCCATCGCCGCGCTCGGCGGCACCCTCGCCTTCGCGGTCGCCGCCGCGTTCTTCGAGCCGGCCCTGTCGCGCCTCGCCGGGCGGCCGCTCGGCCCCCTCAGCAACGGTTCGATCGCCTACGCGCCGGCGGCTCTGGCGCTGTTCGGCGTCGGGGCGGCATCGTGGGTATGGGGCCACCGGGCGGGCGCGGCGCTCATCGGGATCGGGGCGCTGTTCCTGGCATCGCTCACGGCACGCACCTTCGACGCCGCCCTCTGCCCGGTCATACCCGTCGGCACCCACTGGCTGTGGCACCTGCTGAACGCCTGCGTGCTCGCCGCGCTGGTTCGGGCCGCCCGTCGCGCGGGACCGGCCTGACGCGGCGGGAGTCGCCTTCCCCTGTGCCGCTTCCTTGCACGGGTCCGGAAACCGTTGCAGAAGGACCCGGCTTGCGGGGCTGCGACATGTCGGCCCCGGCGCCTGACTGCCCGGATTGTTCGCCATGACTCAAGCCCTCCGCCTCGGCATCGCCGGTCTCGGCACCGTCGGAGCCTCCGTCGTCCGCATGGTCGCGCGCCGCGCCGAGGCGATCGGCGCCACCGCCGGGCGGCCGGTCCGGGTCACCGCCGTCGCGGCCCGCGACCGCAGCCGCGACCGCGGCCTCGACCTGCAGGGCGTGACCTGGTTCGACGATCCCGTGGCGCTGGCCCGCTCCCCGGACGTCGATTGCGTCGTCGAGCTGATCGGCGGTGCGGACGGCAAGGCGCGCGAGACCGTCGAGGCGGCGCTCGCCGCGGGCAAGTCCGTGGTGACCGCCAACAAGGCGCTGCTGGCGCGTCATGGCCCGGCGCTCGCCCGTGCCGCGGAAGCCGCCGGCGCGGCGCTCGCCTTCGAGGCCTCGGCGGCGGGCGGCATCCCGGTGGTCAAGGCCCTGCGCGAGGCGCTGACCGGCAACCGGATCTCCCGCGTCTATGGAATCCTCAACGGCACCTGCAACTACATCCTCAGCCGGATGGAGCTGGAGGGCCTGACCTTCGAGGCCTGCCTGAAGGACGCCCAGGCGCTCGGCTATGCCGAGGCCGACCCGACCTTCGACGTCGAGGGCTTCGACACCGCCCACAAGCTGGCGATCCTGACCAGCCTCGCCTTCGGCACCGAGCTCGACGCCGAGGGCGTCTCGGTCGAGGGCATCTCGGCCATCACCCCGCTGGACCTGCGCATGGCCGACGAGCTCGGCTACCGCATCAAGCTGCTCGGCGTCGCCGAAGCCACGGCGGCCGGCATCGAGCAGCGGGTCCACCCGACCATGGTGCCGAAATCGTCGGCTATCGCCCAGGTGATGGGCGTGACCAACGCCGTCACCATCGACACCGATGCCCTGCGCGAACTGACCCTGATCGGCCCCGGTGCCGGCGGCGAGGCCACGGCCTCGGCGGTGGTCGCCGACATCGCCGACGTGGCGGCCGGCCGGGTGCCGCCGGCCTTCGGCCGGCCGGTCGCCGGCCTCACCCCCCCGGTGCGGGCCGAGATGCAGCGCCACGAGGGCGGCTACTACATCCGGCTCACCGTCCACGACCGTCCCGGCGTCGCCGCCGGCGTCGCGACCAAGATGGCCGAGCGCGAGATCTCGCTCGAGAGCATCCTCCAGCACCGCTCCGAGAGCGCCGCGGCGCGCGACCGCCACGGCCGCTCCGGCCTGCCGGTCCCGCTGGTGCTGATCACCTACGCGGCGACCGAGGCCGCGATCCGCGCCAGCCTCGACGCCATGGCGGCGGACGGCCTCCTGTCCGAGCCGCCCCAGGTCATCCGCATCGAGCGCAAGTGACCTCATCGAGCGCAAGTGGCCTCGGCGGGGTGGGGCGACCAGGTCGCCCCCTCGCTCCGGCCACGGATTGACCGGAAAACAATCCCGCGCAATCGACTGTTGACCGCCCGGCCGATTGACAAAATTCAGTTCAGCGGCGCCGGATTCTCCTCTAAGACCCGGCGCGAAGATCAGAACGAGGATCACGAACGCATGTCGGACGCCAAGAAGCCGGGGCCGAGCCAGGTCATCGAGCGCATCCTGACCCTCGAACTGGTGCGCGTCACCGAGCGGGCCGCCGTGGCGGCGGCGCGCCTGCGCGGCCAGGGCAACGAGAAGGCCGCCGACCAGGCCGCCGTCGACGCGATGCGCCGCGAGCTGAACCGCCTGCCGATCGACGGCACGGTCGTCATCGGCGAGGGCGAGCGCGACGAGGCGCCGATGCTGTTCATCGGTGAGACCCTCGGCAACGGCTCCGGCCCGAAGGTCGACATCGCGGTCGATCCGCTCGAGGGCACGACCCTCTGCGCCAAGGACATGCCGGGCTCCGTCGCCGTGATGGCGATGGCCGAGGGCGGCACGCTGCTGGCCGCCCCCGACGTCTACATGCACAAGATCGCCATCGGCCCGGGCTACCCGGCCGGCACCGTGCATCTCGACGCCTCGCCCGAGGAGAACATCCACGCGCTGGCCAAGGCCAAGGGCGTGCCGCCGGCCGAGATCACCGCGCTCGTGCTCGACCGTCCGCGCCACACCGACCTGATCGCGGCGATCCGCCGGACCGGGGCCGCCGTGCGCCTGATCTCGGACGGCGACGTGGCCGGCGTGATCTTCACCACCATGCCGGAGGAGACCGGCATCGACATCTATCTCGGCATCGGTGCCGCGCCCGAGGGCGTGCTGGCGGCGGGCGCCCTGCGCTGCATCGGCGGCCAGATGCAGGGCCGGCTGATCCTCGACACCCAGGAGAAGCGCGACCGCGCCGCCCAGATGGGCGTGTCCGACCCGAACCGCCTCTACGCGCTGGACGACCTCGCCCGCGGCGACGTGGTGGTGGCGCTGACCGGCGTGACCGACGGGGCGCTGGTCAAGGGCGTGCGCTTCGGCCGCAACACCATCCGCACCGAGACGGTGGTCTACCGCTCGCATACCGGCACCGTGCGCCGGATCGAGGCCGAGCACCGCGACTTCGACAAGTTCCACCTGAAGTAGGATCTTTTCGGAGTGGGGCCGCGCCGGGAGCCGGCGCGGCCCTTGATCCGGATGCGTTTCCTCGCGACCCTGGCGGCGATTCCCTCGTCACAGGATCGCCGCCGGATGCCGACCCCCACGATTCGCCCGCTGCGCCCAGACGAGCGCGCCGCCTGGGATCCGCTCTGGCAGGGCTACCTCGCCTTCTACGGCGCCACGGTCGCGCCCGAGGTCAGCGACCTCACCTGGACCCGCCTGCACGACGCGTCGGAGCCGATGCACGCCCTCGTGGCCGAGCGGGACGACGGCACGGTGATCGGCCTCGTCCATTACATCTTCCACCGCTCGACCTGGACCGCCGGTCCCTATTGCTACCTCCAGGACCTGTTCACCGCACAGGCCGCGCGCGGGCAGGGGGCCGGGCGGGCGCTGATCGAGGCGGTCTACGCGGCGGCGCGCGAGGCCGGGGCGAGCCGGGTCTACTGGCTGACGCAGGAAGCCAACGTGACCGCGCGGGCCCTGTACGACACGGTGGCGGACCGGCCGGGGTTCATCCAGTACCGAAAGACGCTGTGAAGTCTCGCCGAGCGAGCCGAACCTGTTCCCGGCGGGACCGTCCGGGGAAACTCCGGTTCGGCATCGACCCGGAGGCCCGTTCCGGGCAAGCCCGGACGTCCGGTGACCTACGCGGCGAACGCCTTTCGGACGGCAGCCGCGTGCGAACCGGGGCATGTGACTGCGCAGGCCCCCGTGGAGAGGGCGAGACACGCGCCGGGTCTTCCCCCGAACGGCCTCGTCGGCCGGGTGGGCGGCGCGACCGGGAAGACATGACCGGCATGAGCCGCAGCACCTCGTCCCGGCCGGTCGTGCCCGGCATGATGGCGGTCGGATCGAGGGAGCCCAGGAACCCATGAACTTCGCGAGCGACAACGTGGTGGGGGCGAGCGCTCCGGTCCTCGAGGCGATCGTGCGCCACAATGGCGGCGCGCTGCCGTCCTACGGCGCCGACCCGCTGACGCTCAGGCTGACCCCGCGCTTCCGGGCCGTGTTCGAGCATCCCGACCTCGCGGTCGTCCCGGTCGCCACCGGCACCGCGGCGAATGCCCTGGCGCTCTCGGTGATGGTTCCGCCCTTCGGCCTGTGCGTCTGCCACGAGGAGGCGCACGTGATGGTGGACGAGTGCGGCGCGCCGGAATTCTATACCCACGGCGCCAAGCTGCACGGCCTGCCGGGCCCCGGCGGCAAGATCGCCCCCGAGAGCCTCGACGGGTATCTCGCCGGCCTGGCCCGGCACGTCCATCAGATGCCGCCCCGCGCGCTGACGCTGTCCCAGCTCACCGAGTCGGGGCAGGTCTATACGGTCGAGGAGATCACGACGCTCTCGCGCATCGCCCATTCGCACGGCCTCGCCGTCCACATGGACGGGGCGCGCTTCGCCAACGCGCTCCAGGGCCTGGGCTGCTCCCCGGCCGCGATGACCTGGCGGGCCGGCATCGACATCCTGTCGTTCGGGGCGAGCAAGAACGGGGCGCTCGCCGCGGAGGCCATCCTGGTCTTCCGG
Source organism: Methylobacterium aquaticum (assembly GCF_016804325.1). Taxonomy (NCBI): domain Bacteria; kingdom Pseudomonadati; phylum Pseudomonadota; class Alphaproteobacteria; order Hyphomicrobiales; family Methylobacteriaceae; genus Methylobacterium; species Methylobacterium aquaticum. The sequence goes on along the minus strand of NZ_CP043627.1, from coordinate 4,894,017 downwards.
CCGGACCTCGCCGAGACGCTCGATCATCGCCGCAAGCGCGCCGGCCACATCCTGTCGAAGGGCCGCTTCCTCGCCGCCCAGCTCGACGCCTACCTCGATGGCGACCATTGGCTCGCCAATGCCGCCCACGCCAACCGGATGGCGGCGCGCCTCGCCGCGGGTCTCGCCGGGATCCCCGGCGTGCGGCTGGCCTGGCCGGTCCGGGGCAACGAGCTGTTCCCGATCCTGCCGGCCGGGCTCGATGCGGCCCTGCGCCGGGGCGGGGCGGTCTATTTCGGCTGGGCGAGCCGCAGCCTGCCACCGGGCGAGACGGTCGGGGAGGGCGAGCGGATGGTCCGCCTGATCACCGCCTTCTCGACCACCGAAGCCGAGGTGGAGGAGTTCCTGGCGCTCGCCCGGCGGGCCGGCTGACGGGTCTCATACGCTTCCCGATTGATCGCTTCGCGATACGGAAAGCGGCTTCGCTCAAGCGTGTGAAGCCTACGGCTTCACCGCGCGGGCTGGTGATACGAAATCCGGACGTGATCGTCCGGATTTCGTATCACCCCCGCGGCCAGCGGAAGTCGTCGGCCCGGCCCGGCTGGGGCGTCGGCGCCGCGCCGCGGATCAGGCTGCGCTCCAGGGTGTAGCCGGTGTCGCGATCGATCCGCGGCCGGCCGGTGACGAGCTGGCCGCCGGGCGCGACGTCGTTGCGGGTGAGCGGCAGGACCGGGCCGGCGGCGGGCTTGACCGGCAGGGCCGGGATGCCCGGCGGCTCCGGCAGGCTCGGCAGCATCGCGGTGATGAGCCGGTCGATCGCCGCATCGTCGTCGAGCTTGGCCTCGCCGGCGGCGGCCGGCGGCGCCTCGGGGGCGAGCGGCGTGACGGCGTCCGGCAGGGACGGGGTGCCGGTCGTCGCCTCGATCAGCCGCTTGATCTCGACATCGGCGAAATGCGCCGCCTTGCGGGCACCGGCCTGGGTGAAGTGGACGCCGTCGGAGGTGCGCAGGCGCGCCTGCTGCCCCTCGAGGTCGGGCCCGGTGGCGGCGTAGCGGTTGTCCTCGCCGACGAAGGCCGGCCAGATGTCGACGTAGACGCCGCCGGCCCGCTGCACCCGATCGCGGAAGATCTCGTTGAGCGAGGTGATGTCGGCCGACAGCGTCTCGCTCTTCATCGGCGGCTCGCCGACCCAGACCACCGGCACCTTGCGGTCGGAAAAGACCTTCAGCAGGGCATCGACCCGGTCGCGGTAGAGGGCGCGCCAGCGCTCGCTCAGGGGCTCCACCGTCTGGTCGCCGTCGCGCAGGGGCTGGCGGTCGTTGGCGCCGACCATGACGACGGCGTAGCTCACCTTGGGGTTGGACTTGAGATAGTCCTCCGCCGCCTTCGGCCAGTCGACCACGTCCTTGCGCACGAGGCCGCTATCGCCCTTGGCGCGGCGGATCACCACCACGTCCGGGTTAGCCTCGTAGACGGCGTCGAGGCCGGAGCCCAAGAGTTCGGCCAGCGAATCGCCGAACACCGCGATCTGCGTGCGCGGGTCGGTCTTCGGCTTCGGGGCGGCGGGCTTCGCGACGACCGGGGCCGGGCGGGGCTTGGGCCGCTGCACCGAGCGGCCCTCGCGGCTCGGCGTCACCTCGCGCTCCCGTTCCCGTTCCCGCCGCGGGCGGGGGGTGCGGTAGGCGCCGCGCGGGGCGGCCCGTCCGGGATCCTGCATCTGGGGCTGCGCCGAGGGGCGGTCCTCCCAGGGCCAGAAGAATTGCCGCTGCGAATCGGGGGGCGGGGCCGGCCGGTAGGCGGGGGCGCGGCGGTAGCCGTAGCCCTCGTCATAATATTGCGCGCGGGCCGCCTCGGGTGCGGCCAGGCCCGCCACCAGGCTCCAGAGGACGAGGCGCGACAGCTTCCGTCCCGTCGGCCACCCCATCGGCATCGTTTCCGGCTCCGCCCGCATCCTCATGACGTGAGTATAGCGCGGCAACCGCGCCCGGCCCACCCCGGCCGGCACGGGGGCTGCCGCATCCGCATTCCGTCAAGGTTAGGCGATGATGAAGGCCAGTGTAAAACCTCCGTTCAGCATCCCCGAACATCGCCTGTGCGTGACGAGGCGACGATGCGCGGCGACGACCGGCCGTTAAGCGGCACCGGCCGATGGTCTGCCCGACACGAGCGACGGACCCACAACACGTCGCCGCATGACAGGCGGGTGATCTCCATGTTTCGGACCGTACGGCGGCTGGGGGCCCAGGCCGCGCTCATCCTGGCGATCGGGTCGGCGGTGCTGCTGAGCCGGGGTGGACGGGAGGCGGTGGCCGTCCCGTTGCGCCCGGCGCTCGATCCGGCGCCGATCACCGCGCCGCTGGCGCGGCCCTCGCTCCCGGCACCGGCTCCCGGCGTGCGGGTGGTTCTGGCCCTGCCCTGGACCAACGGCAGCGCCGAACTGGCGAGCGAGGTGCTGGCCGCCCGGTACGGCGCCGACCTCAGCGATTCGCGGTGACGACCGGCGACACGGCCCGGCCGAGGGAGACCCAGCGGGTGCTCTCGTCGCCCTCGCGCTTGATAAAGGTGTAGCCGGTCTTGTGCCAGGGCAGCACGGCGCTGGTCTTGTTGTCGAGGACCAGATCGCCGCGGTCGGTGCGCAGCATCAGCACGGCGTGGCCCTCGCCCTTCTCGTCGATCACCACGGTCATCCGCATCGCCCGGCGCGGCAGGCCGGCCTGGGCCAGCAGCTTGCGCTTGAGGAGCTGGAAATCCTCGCAATCGCCCGAGCCGTCCTCGGCGAGGTCCCAGCGGTCCGGCACGCCCCAATGCTCCTGGTCGGTGACCGCGCGGAGCGAGGTGTTCACCTGGCGGTTGATGCCGCTGACCGTCTGCCACAGCCGCGGGGTCAGGGTGACCTGGGCCGGCTCGCTGGCATCGACCGCGCATTCCGAGGCGTAGCGGGCGCAGAACTCGGTCCAGGCCGGGACCGGCCGCGCCTCGCCGACCGTGGCGGCCGGGATGGTGACCGCGGGAAGCGCCGCCAGGGTCTGGCTGCCCGCCCCGCTCGCCGATGCCAGAAGCCCGGCGATCACCGCCGCGGCCCGCGCGATTCCGAACCCGTCCTTGCGACCCGCGATACGCATCCGACCCGCACCCGCAACCGTTAAGCTCTCGTTAACGAGTTGGTCGCACGTCGGGTCCGTCGGGGCAACGGCCGAGTTAAGAAAAGGTTAACGTGTGTTCACAGGGACGCCGAGGGGCATGGCCAGGGGCATGGCGAGGGACGCGCGACGCCCGCCGGTGGGCCGGCTCACGCCCGCCGCAGCGAGAGCGCGGCGATGATGGCGGCGCCGACCAGGGTCGCCGCCACCGGGGTCGCCGAGCCGTCGTGCCAGGTGGCGACCACGAGGGTGAACAGGGCGCCCAGCGCCATCTGGGTGAAGCCGTAGAGGCTCGAGGCCGCCCCGGCGGCGTGCGGATCGACGTTCATCAGCCCCGCCACCGCATTCGGGCCGAGGAGCCCGATGCCGACCGCGTAGAGGACCAGGGGGGCGAGCAGCGTCACGACGGTGAGATGCCCGGACAGGTCGACCGCCAGCAGGGCCAGGGCCGAGGCGAGGCAGATGCCGTTGCCGATCTTCGCCGCCCGCAGGATCGGCATCCGGCCGGCGAGGCGCCCGGCGACGGCCGAGCCGACCACCATCCCGGCCACCACGATCAGGCAATCGAGCCCCACCTCCTGCGCCGAGCGGCCGAGCCGGTCGACGAGGAGGAACGGCGCCACCGCCAGGAAGGCGTAGAGGCTGGTGCCGGCGCAGGCCCCGGCGAGCAGGTAGGCCCGGTAGCCGGGATGGCGCAGGAGGCGGAGGTAGGCGCCCGCGACGGCGCCGATGCCCGGCAGCGCGACCGGCCGCCGGTTGGTCTCCGGCAGCGTCAGGACCACGAGCGCCCCCAGGGTCGCCACCAGGGCGGCCAGCACCACGAACACCGCCCGCCAGCCGAAGGCCCCGGCGACGAGGCCGCCGATCGCCGGGGCGAGGGCCGGGGTCAGCGTCATCGCCATGGTGAGGATCGCGATCTTGCGGGCGGCGTCGGTCGCGGTCGAGACGTCGCGCACCATCGCCCGGCCGAGCACCAGCGAGCCGCAGGCCCCGAGCGACTGCAGGATCCGGGCGACGATCAGCACCTCGATCGATCGGGCGGGAATCGCGAGGAGCAACCCGGCGAGGTAGAGCGACAGTCCGGCGATCAGCACCGGGCGGCGGCCGAACCGGTCCGAGAGCGGTCCGTAGACCAGTTGTCCGCAGGCGAGGCCGACGAGGTAGAGGGTGATGGTGAGCTGTGCCGCCACCGGCGTGGTGCCGAGATCGGCGGCGGCGGCAGCCAAAGCCGGCACGAAGATGTGCAGGGCCACCGTGCCTGTCATGGTGACGGCGACGAGGAGCGGCAGCGAGGCTTGGCGGGGCGTCTCTCGGCTGGATGCGTCTCGGCCGGCCGGCCGGTCGGGACGCCTCGGTGACATCTTCATCGCGCGGTCGACTCACGGTTTCGTCGCGGGGTTCCTGCCTGTGTAGGGCGAGGCCGGCCGCGGGAGGCATGCCGGTCGCGAATGGCTGGGCCTTGCCGCCGCTGCCGGCCCCCTCCTGGCCGGCGACGGCGCGCCCATCACATCCCTGTGAACGCAGTCCTGTCGTTTGTCTGCGAATGATTGGGTCGGTAACCTGTTTTGCAATGGTGCGGGGACCGGATCGGGTGCAGCATCGGCGGTGCCGGGGCCGGCTCGGTTGCAGGAGGTGGCGATGTCCGATGGCGTGTTCCGTACCGGCAGATGGTCGAGGACCGCTCGCGGGGACGATGCCGTGCCGACCGGCAACCTGTCGGTGCAGCGCCTGCGCGAGATAGAGGCGGTGCTCGGGGGCCCGATCGATCCGGTCGACGTGGGCACCCCACCGGGGCGAGAGTTCGAGAGCGAGGCGATCGAGCTCCTGCGCGCCTTCGGCCGGATCACCGACCCGCGGGTCCGCCGCGACGTGCTGCATCTGGTCCAGGCCGCCTCGGCCGAGAGGCGGAGCTGAGCGGGTTTCGCAGAGGCGGCCGCCGGTCCCGCGGAGAAAACCCGCGGAACGACCAGGAGTCCGGCGGAGCAAGCGTCGGCTTGCCAGTGCGGGTCCGCTGAGGACGGGATCGTGCGACACCGGCGGCGCGAACCGCCGGCGGGGTCATCCGTTGCCCGGGGCTGCCGCCCGGAGAGAGGCGGCTTTCGCCAGGAGGGCACCGCGATGCGCGCGACGCTGCAAGGACTACTGATCTCGGCAACCGTTCTGGCTCCGGTCGCCGCCGCGGCGACGCCCTGCGCCGAGCAGATCGCCACGATCGAGCGCCGGCTCGAGAGCCCGGGGGCCAAGGCGGTGACCGGCGGGACGCCGGTGACCACGGGCTCGCCCAAGGCGCTGGCGGCGCCTCCTCCGGGCAAGCCGAGCGACCCCGCGACGGCTCCGACGCCCGACCACATCGCCGAGGCGCGCGGCCTGATCGCCACGGCGCGCGACCAGGACCGGGCCGGGAACGCCCAAGCCTGCAACGACACCATGACCCGCGCCAAGGAGCTGATCGGCGCGCTGCCCTGACGGCCCGGGAGCGCGGCGCCCCTTCGACGCTCCGGCGGTTCAGAAGGTCTCGCGGATGCGCCGCATCGCCTGCAGCCAGTCGCGCGGGCCGAGGCCGGGGGCCGCCCCGGCCGGGTGCAGGCCCTCGCGGGCGCGGCGGCGGGCGTCCCGCGGGCTCATCGCGAACCGGGTCCGGAACGACCGGCTGAAATGCGTCTCGCTGGTGAAGCCGCTGCGGAAGGCCACCTGCGCGATGCTGCTGCGCCCGTCGTCGGGCCGGCACAGGGCCATGAAGGCCCGGTCGAGCCGGCGCCCGGCGACGTAGGCCATCACGCCGCCGTCGAAGCCGAACAGCCGGTACAGGGTCGCCCGCGACACCCGGCAGGCCGCCGCGATCCCGGCCGGGCTCAAGGCCGGGTCGTCGAGGTGGCGGTCGATATAGGTGCAGATCCGCTCGTGCACGCTGGCGCAGGCCGCCGCGCGCACCATCGGGTCGGCCTCCCGCAGGTCGCTGCCCGCGAGCAGCAGGCACAGGGCCTCGATGGCGGTGCTCGCCTCCCGGGGCGAGAGGGAGCCGGCATGCTCGGCCAGGCTGCGCATGTGGCTGCCGATCACCGCCGCCAGCGCGCTGTCGCCGCCGATCGCCCGGCCGTGCAGGTCGTGCGACCCGGCGATCGGCAGGCGGTCCCGCGGCAGGATCAGGGTGAGGTTCGAAAAGTCCGTCGCCCGCGTGTGCAGGGTGCGGTTGAGGTCGAGGACGTTGATGTCCCCGGCCCGCACCGACACGTCCCGGTCGCCGCACCGGCCCTCGAAGCCGCCGGACACGTAATGCTGGATCACGACGTGGTCCCAGCCGGAACTGCGGACGTCGCTCATGCTGCGCTCGAAGGACTGCGCCCGCGACGTGCAGGCCGTCAGCAGGGCGTCGGAGATCGGGGCGCCGCGCACCTCGGCCCGGAACGTCGCCATCGCCTCGTCCTCGACGCCGACCCGGAACAGGGGCTGGACCAGGTCGTGCCAGAGGGTGAATTGCTGCTCGGCCGCGAGCCGCTCGAGCCTCAGGTCGGTTGCCGCGTCTTCGTCCGCCATCGCGTCAGCGTCCGCCGCCGGTATCCGCGCCGCGTTCGTGCCTTGCGGGGATGAACGCGGCTCCTCCTGGGGTCGAGGCGCGTCCACCCGGGAGGGGCGCCCGTCGCCTGGCATCGAAAGGTCCAGGCCAAGACGATCGTGAGCAAGATCGTCGTGCCGCGGCGATGCACCGGCAGGATTGGGCGCTTGTCAGCGCAAGGTCAATCCTGAAACGACGCGGGCCGCCGTCGGCATCGGTCACGGCCGTGGGGATCCGATACCGGCGGTCGCCGAAGACGATCGCCGGTTCCGTCTCGCGTCGCCGCCGGGTCTCCGGCGCGCCATCGAGGTTCGTCGCGATGCGGAAATCCCGCGCGGCGAAGCCGCAAACGTCCCATGCCCGAGCGGGTCCGGCCGTCGCATCAGGACGCCGACGGCGCGTCGATCTCGGGCTTGCCCGAGATCGACGGGTTGGCATCTCATACCAACGGTCGTTGGAAACGACCTTTGGTTCCGTTCTCGAATTTTCGTCAAGCCTCTGGCTTGGCATAGACAATTCGAGATGGCTCAATGGCCCGATGCGTCAGCATCTTGGGCCATTGATATCAGATCAGTCGTCCTGCGCCACGCGCGGACCGACCACCCGGATCACGTCCGCGGCGTCGAGCGCGTCGGGCGGCAGCGGCCCGGCGGATTTCGAGAGCAGGCGCACGTAGGAATCCTCCCCCGGCCGCACCACCGTGTTGACGAAGCCCGGCGTGGTGGTGGTGACGCGGGAATCGCCCCGCCACACCGTCTCCGACCGGGACGCCCCGCGGTAGTGGCTGCGCTCGGTGGTGTCGCGGGAATCCGTGACGAGGAAGTGCGTGCGGCCGTTGGCGAGGGTGATCTCGGCCGCCTTCAGCATCACGAAATCCTGCACCCGGCCCTTGCTGGTGAAGCCGTTGCCCCGGGCCTCGATGCGGTAGAGGTCCGGCGTCACCGCCTCGGCGCGCACGCCGCCGGTGAGGCCGATGCCGGTGTTGTTGCTCTTGTACGAGGTCTGGCAGGCGCCGGTCGCGAGGGCCGCCAGGAGAGTGGCGCCCGCCGCCAGGCGGCGCGGGGTCGTCGGGGACATCGGGGCGGGCTCCGTCAGCTCTGCGGCGCGGCGCGGCGGCGGCGGGCCGGCAACGGCGAGGAGAACGGGACCATCCGCCCGATGACCGGGTTCGGGGTATGGTCGTAGGCGGTGCCGTTATAGGCGTCGACCCCGGCCCCGATGACGCCGCCCGCGACGAGGTTCCCCGCCATGCTGGCGCCGCCCGTCCCGCTCACCTTCGTGACGACCGGCACGTCCACGTCGGCATGGCCGGGCAGCGAGAAGGTCGAGACGAATTCCTGCTTGCGCGGGATGTCGAGGGTGCAGGGCGTGACCGGGCAGGTCGGACCGAACGAGGTGCGCATCGCGGCGCCCGGCGGTTCCGACAGGAAGGTGATCTGCTCGGTCGTCCCGCGGGTCACGGTCCCGCAGGCGGTCAGGGCGAGGAAGCTTAAGGAAGCGGCGATGATGCGCATCACGTCGGGCTCGCGCGGAGGGCCGCCCGGCGGCCGCGTCCACTGTCAGGAGGGCGGTGAAGGATGAAGGGGATCCCGGGCCGGTCGCGACAAGCTTTGCCGTGAGACCCACCCGCTTGTTTCGCAGCGATATCCGCCTGTCCAGGGCGGTTGCCGCGATTGAGACGGCACGTTCCGACAAATGAGACGGCCGGTCCGGTCGCCACGGCGGGTCTCATCGAGTCGACGATCCCGGTCTCGCCGGTGCACGAACCGGCCGGGCGTCCCCCGTCGTCGCGGACACGGCACGGCACGAAACGTTTTGAGACGTGGGACAAGATCTTCGAGACGCGGAGCGTGGGTTGCGGCCTGTCTCGTCTTGCGGAGCGTGCTATCCTGGTGGCGGATTTCAAGCGTCGACAATCGGCTTCGTGATGACCCTGCTCCCTGTCGAACGGCCGCGGACGGCCGAGGAGCGACCGTCGGCCGGGCCCGTGATCGCCCTCGGCCTCTCGGTCGCGCTCGCGGTGGCCATCGCCCTCGTGGTGGCCGTGCCGCTCGTCGCGGCGCTCTGAGCCGCTTGCCGACCCACTTGCCGGGCCATTTGCCGGTCAGGCCCGGGGCGGTCCGCCGAGGGTGATGCCGGCGCGGCGGAACAGCGTCAGCCAGATCGTGTTCAGCTCGCTGCGGGTCGTGTCGCCCGCCGCGAGGTCGACGAGGAAGCAGCGCACCTCGTATTCGAGGCCGTTCTCGCCGATCCGCATCAGCAGGGCGCTCGGGGCGGGCGTCGGCGCGACGTTGGGATGGCGCTCCATCACCTTGACCAGGATCTCGTTCAGCACCTCGATGTCGGTGTCCCTGTCGAGGAGCAGCGGCACGCGCAGGCGCTGGGTGTCGTCCGTGAGCGTCTTGTTGCGGACGATCGAGGTGATGAGGTCGGTGTTCGGGACCACGAGGTCGGTGCGGTCGCCGGTGGCGATCAGGGTCGAGCGCACGCTGATCTTCTTCACCCGGCCCTCCTCGCCCTTGACGGTGACGAGGTCGCCGACCCGGACCGGCCGCTCGGCGAGCACGATCAGCCCCGAGACGAAGTTCGACACGATGCTCTGCAGGCCGAAGCCGATGCCGACCGAGAGGGCACCGGCGATCACCGTGAGGCTCTGCGGATTCACCCCGAGCTGGCCGAGCGCCGCCACCAGGGTGACGGCGAGCCCGCCATAGCCCACCACGGTGATGACCGAGTAGCGCGCCCCCGCGTCGAGCCGCGTCTGGGGCAGGAAGCGCCGGTCGAGCCAGCCGGTGGCGAGCCGGGTCGCGAGCAGGCCGAGCCCGAAGACGAAGAGCGCGAGGCCCGCCGCACCGATCCAGCCGCGCAGATCCGCCACCGTCGTGCCGAGGAAGGCGTCCTGGAAAGGGTTCAGGTCGCCATGGGCGAGGCTCCACGGGCCGACGACCACGAACACCATCGCGCCGACGACGAGGGCGTGCAGCAGGCCCGAGACCACGATCGAGGCGAGAGCCAGCAGTTCCGGACGGAGCGAGAACGTCCGGCACAGCCGCGACAGCCGGGGCGAGCGGGCGACGTCCTCCGCCCCGACCGAGAGCGTGTCGACGCCGATCAGCACGATCCAGCCGAAGGCCACCAGCACCCCGGTGACGAGGAGGCGCCCGATCAGGAACGAGCCGAGCGCCGTGAGGCCGAGAAGCGTGCAGGCGAAGGCCGCGGCGGTGACCACCCAGGCCAGGGGCGCCAGCGCGCCGAGGAAGCCGACCGGGGAGGCCGCCGGCATCGCCGCCGCCTCGTCCGCATCCGGGGGCTCGGCATGGGCGAGCCGCGCCAGGGCGAGGCTGAGGAGGACGCAGCAGGCGAGGACCGCGAGGCTCGTCACGGCCTCGCCGATCGCCGCGCGCAGCTGCGCCATGACGGTGAACTCGACGACGACGAGGCTCGCGGCATAGATCAGCAGCATCGCCGCGCCGGTGCGCTGGACCGTCCGCGCCGCAGAATCGCCGACCGCGAGCAGCCTAACGGACGGGTCGCGCGGCGCCACCAGCGCCTGAAGGATACCGGTGCCGAGGAGCACGCCGGCGATCGCCGCCACGAGGCGCACCAGCACGGAATCGATGCTGCCGGAGCTGAGGTCCAGCTCGTCGTCGAGCAGGATCACCAGGGCCACCGCCACCGGGACCGGCGCCACCATGATGCCGAGCGCGATCAGGGTATGGACCGCCGCCGCCCGCCGCGGCCCGATCCCGGCCCGCCCGGCGAAACGGCGCCAGCGCCGCGTCAGGCGGCGGCCGATCGCCCGGCAGGCCCAGTAGATCAGGGCGCTCGCGACCAGGAAGACGATGAGGCCGAGAAGGTCCTCGTCCCAGTCGTTCGCCGCGCCCTTCGCGCCGAGCGCCGCCATCCTCTCGCCGATCTGCGGCACCGCCCGATCGAGGAGCTCGCTCCAGAAGGCCGGACCGAGGGGGCTCGGGCTCGGGGCGAGGAGGCGCTGGGCGAACAGCGACCGGCGCGCCTCGGTCACCCGGTTCAGCACGTCCTCGGCGGCGCGCAGGGCCTGCCCGTCCTGGCGCAGCCGGGCCTCGACCTGGGCCAGATCGGCCTCGGCCGCTCGTTTCTCGGCGCCTGCGGCCTCCGGCACAGCGGCGCGGCCGATCTCCGCGAGTTGCGCCTGGAGCCGGGTCCGGGCCGCCTCCGCCTCCCGCCGCAGCGCCTTGGCCTCGGTGATCAGGGTCTCGACCCGCTCGCGCACGCCGAGCAGGCCCTTGAAGTCGCCCTGCAGGCGATCCGCCTCGGCCCGGGCCGTGGCGATGCCGGTGCTCAGCGCGGCCCGGCGCGCATCGTCGGCCCGGGCCGAGGCGGGGAGCGCCAGGGCGAGCAGGAGGACGGTCGCGAGCAGAACCGGCAGCCCTGAGCAGATGTCGCCGAAGCGGCGACCGGTTCGGCGCGAAAAATCTGCGACGAACCAAGAAAATAAGCGGGCGAAGCGTCGGCCTGCCAACGCAGGTCGGCTCGGCAGGAGAACCGGAAGGCGGCGGACGGGATCGAGGAGGGGCATGAGGAGCGCAGACCGGTACGCCACGCCGTGCGAAGCTTGGCCGCAGGCTGCGTAACATGCCCGCGCCGATCGGCAAGGTCGACGACCCCGGTTCGCGCGGTCGATCGTCCGGCCACCCCGGCGTCCCGCCGCGTCCTCACCCGCCCTCGGCCGGGCGCGTGGCGATCCAGACCACGTGCGGGGTCCGCCCGGGGCGCTCGGAGCGGATGCGGTGCTCCACGACGGCAAAGCCGATGCGCTGCAGGCGGGCCTTGAAGTGACGGTCCGGGCAGCCCGACCAGACGGCGAGCACGCCGCCCGGCCGCAGGGCCCAGAACGCCCGCTTCAGCCCCCAGGCATCGTAGAGCCGGTCGTTCGCCCGGCTGACCAGGCCGCGCGGGCCGTTGTCGACGTCGAGCAGGATCGCGTCCCAGGCCTGCGGCCCGGACTGGATCACCCGGTTGACGTCGGCCTCGCGGATCTCGACCCGCGGATCGTCGAGGCAGCCGCCGAAGACGTGGGCCAGCGGGCCGCGGGCCCAGGCCAGGACCGCCGGCACCAGCTCGGCGACGACGATCCGTGCGTCGGAACCGAGCTCGGAAAGGGCCGCCCGCAGGGTGAAACCCATGCCGAGCCCGCCGATCAGCATCCGCGGGCCGGCCCGGTCGCGCAGGGCCGCGCAGGCGAGGGACGCGAGGTCCCGCTCCGAGCCGCTGCGATGGCTGCCCATCAGCTCCATGCCGGCGACGACGATCAGGTACTCGTCGTCACGCCGCACCAGCCGCAGGGACCCGCCCCCGCCGGGGATCGGGCCGGTCTCGAGTTCGGTCCAGCCCGCCAAAGCCGCGCCGGGCGCGAGGGAACGCCTCATCGGTCTCGTCTCTCGTCTCTTTTCCGCCGCCGGACGGGGGCAGGCGCCGCGTGTCGTTCGGTCCGCTCGCAAGGGGGCGCCGGCTGACGCGTCGCCGTCCCGCGACCGGGCCGGACGAACCCTCACGCCTCCTCGTCGCCCGGCGGCAGCCGGAGGAGCACGGCCTTGCGGATCGTGTCGGCGTAGCGGCTGTACTCGGCGGCGCGCTCCTCGTACAGCGCGCCGACGGCCGAGCGGCCGGCCTCGCGTCCGTCCCGCGCCATGCGGCGGACGAGCTCCGCCCGCTCCTCGACGATCCGCAGGGCGACCCGCAGCGCCTCGTCGACGGCGCCCTCCTGCTTCTTGGCGACCGTCTCGGCCGACAGGGCGTGGCCGACCTGGCAGCGGAACCGCAACGGCTTGGCGTCGCGCACCTGCGAGAGCACGCCGCCGCATTGCGGGCAGGTGAGGGCGGCGGGATCGGCGATGCGGCGCAGCACCTCGGCGTCGATCCGCTCGCCCGCCGCGATGTCGACCTCGAGGCGCAGCTCCGGCGAGGCCGGCCGGCCCGGCCCGGGCGCGCCACGCACCAGGTCCGCCAGCACGTCGCCGATCCGCACCGCGGGAAGCGTGAGGTCGACCTCCAGGGCGGCGAGCGCGCTGCGCGGCATCTCGTCGGCCAGCGCCTCGGCGGGGTCCTGCACCAGGGTGATCCCGCCGCAGGCCTTGATCGCCTCCAGGCCCGAGGCGCCGTCGTTCAGGAAGCCGCTGAGAAGAATGCCGATCACCCGGGGGCCGTAGGCGGCGGCGGCCGAGCGGAACAGCGGATCGATCGAGGGCCGGGCCATGTTCTCGCGCGGGCCGCGCCCGAGCCGGATCACGCCCTCCGCCAGGATCAGGTGGTGATCCGGCACGCCGAGGGTGACGGTGCCGGGCCGGATCGCCATGCCGTCGACCGCCGCCTGGACCGGCAGGTGGGTCGCCGCCGCGGTCACGGTCGCCAGCACGCCGAGGCTGCGGGCGGGCACGTGCAGCACGACGAACACCGCCGCCGGCAGGTCCGGCGCCAGGGCGCCGAGGATCGTCTTCAGCGGAGCCGTCGCCCCGGAGGAGCCGCCGATGACGACGATGTCGCGATTGGTCATCGCCGGGTTCTTCATCGTCGAGTTGCTCATGGCCGGGGGCTCCACCGTCGCGGTGTCGGCCAACGTGTGGAATCTTGGGAGGGACGAGGGGCGCGGCGCGGATTTTCGACGGGCTGGATGACAGCGCGCAACCCGCCCGATGACAGCGAGCAGCCGGGCCTGCTGCAAGATTTTCAACGAATGTCGGCTCGACCGCGACGAGCGCGACGGTCCTTGGCCGAAGGCATGTCCCTCACCTGCCTGCGCGCGTCCATGGCGAAGCAGGGCGCGCCCGGCCTCGGGGTGGAGGCACGGCAGGGCGGTAGCGGATTATCTTTACGGCAGCCGGTGGCGCCCCGTTCGAGGGGTGGTCGAGGCGGAGAGCGGCAAGCGGTCCGACCGGCCGACGATGGCCGAGGCTTTACGCCGCCTCTGCCGCTCCACCCTCTTCGTCACGGAGAGACCCCGCCGGGCGATCCGGCGGGGGAGGGTACTTCACCGCAGGGCGAAGCCGTCATAGCCCCGGGCGGCAACCTGCTCGCAGATGCCGCGATAATGCGCCATGCCACCGGCATAGGGCATGAAGACCCGCGGCTTGCCCGGTACGTTGGCGCCCAGGTACCACGAACTGCTCGCCATCGGCAGCAGCGTCGCCGACGCGGCCCGGTCGACCTCCGCGCCCCACATGTCCGCCGCCTCCGGCGTCGCCTCGACCCGATCGAGGCCGCGCTCGCGGAGATGCGAGAGGCAGTCGGCGATCCATTCGGCGTGCTGCTCGATCGCCACCGGCATGTTGGTGAGCACGGAGGGGCTGCCCGGGCCGGTCATCGTGAACAGGTTCGGGAAGCCCGGGACCTGCAGGCCGAGATAGCTCTTCGGACCGTCCGCCCACACGTCCCTGAGCGCCAGCCCGTCGCGACCGCGGATGTCGAGGGAGAGAAGGGGGCCGGTCAGCGCATCGAATCCGGTGGCGAAGACGATGACGTCGAGGGGGTAGGTCGCGTCCGCAATCCGCACGCCCTCCGGCACGATCGCGGCGATCGGCGCCTTCTTGAGATCGACCAGCGTGACATTGGGGCGGTTGAAGGTCTCGAAGTAATGGGTGTCGATCGGAGGGCGCTTGGTCGCGAAGAGGTGGTCGCGCGGCGTGAGCGCTTCCGCCGTCTCCGGATCCGCGACGATGCTGCGGATCTTGTCCCGGATGAAGGCCGAGGCGGTTTCGTTGGCCTTCGCATCGAGCATGATGTCGCGGAAGGAGGCGCGGAAGCGCAGGCCGCCGCGCTCCCAGGCCGCCTCGTAGATCGCCTGCCGCTCCGCGGGCGAGACGTCGAACACCGAGCGGTCGGAGAAATCGAAGGGATGGCCGTTCGGCGCCGCGCGGGCCTTCTCGCGCAACGCGGATGCGTTCTGGCGCACCCAGGCCTTGAAGGCGTCGTCCATCGGGCCGTTGCGGGCCGGCACGCTGTAATTGGCGGTGCGCTGGAACACCGTGAGGTGGGCGGCCTCCGCCGCGATGACCGGCGCCGCCTGGATGCCGGTCGAGCCGGTGCCGATCAGCCCGACCCGCTTGCCCGAGAAGTCGACGCCCTCGTGCGGCCAGCGACCCGTATGGTACCAGGCCCCGGCAAAGCTTTCGAGGCCCGGGATCGCCGGCACGTTGGCGCTCGACAGGCAGCCGACGGCGGTGATCAGGAACTGGGCCTCGAACCGCTCGCCGGCCTCCGTGGTGACGATCCAGCGTTTCGCGGCCTCGTCATAGGCGGCGCCCGACACCCGGGTGCCGAGCTGGATGTCACGCCGCAAGGAGAAGCGGTCGGCGACGTGGTCGAGGTAGCGGCGGATCTCGCCGTGCTCGGGATAGCGCTCGGTCCAGTCCCACTCGTCCTCCAGGTCCCGCGAGAACGAGTAGGAATAGTAGTAGCTCTCGGAGTCGCAGCGCGCGCCCGGATAGCGGTTCCAGTACCAGGTGCCGCCGATGCCCTCGGCCGCCTCCAGCACCCGCACCGACAGGCCGACCCGGTCGCGCAGCAGGTGCAACTGGTACAGGCCGGAGAACCCGGCACCGACGATGATCGCGTCGTAGCGGCGAACCGGGCCGGCCTCGTTTGGCGTTTCCATGGCGTCGGCGTCTCCCTGACCGGAAGGCCGTGGCGTCCGCGGGCGCCCGGCTCCCTGATGTCGGCTCCCGCGATCATGGCGTGACCGCGGTGCCTTTCCGGCAGGCTAAGCAGATTTCGCAAAAGTGGCTGCCGGTTTTGCGATAAAAATCTGCGACAAAACAACAACCCAAGCGGACGAAGCGTTGGCCTGCCAACGCAAGTCTGCGTGGCAAGTCTCGGGGGCCTCGACCAAGCGCCGTGAGCGCGCGCCACCCATGATGGAGGATCGGGGGGGGAGACGGAGCCGGCATCCGATGGGCGGCGCGCGCGCCGGTGTCAGGCCGTCTTGAGCGGCGGGGCGGGGTGCAGGTCGAGGGGCCGGCCGGCCTTGGCGACCTGGCCCGGCCCGTCGTGGCCGACGAGGCGGGGCAGGTCGCGGGACAGGGCGATGAGCGCGTCGAGGTCGAGGCCGGTCGACAGGCCCATCTCCTCGGCCATGCTCGCCAGATCCTCGGTGCAGATGTTGCCGGTGGCGCCGGGGGCGAAGGGGCAGCCGCCGAGGCCCCCGAGCGCGGCGTCGAACCGGCGCGCCCCGGCGTCAAAGGCGGCGAGCACGTTGGCGAGGCCGCAGCCGCGGGTGTTGTGGAAGTGCAAGGTCAAGCGGTCGGACCCCACCAGGGGCAGAGCCCGGGCGACGAGGCGGGCGACCTGGCGCGGATTGGCCATGCCGGTGGTGTCGGCGAGCGTCACCCCGTCGACGCCGAGGTCCAGATAGTGCTCGACCTGGGCCAGCACCTTGTCCTCGGGCTGGAGCCCCTCGAACGGGCAGCCGAAGGCGGTCGCCACCGTGGCGTTGACGCCGACCCGCCCGCGCACCGTGTCCATGATCGCGGCGAATCCGCGGATCGAGGCCTCCGGCGTCATGCCCATGTTGGCGCGGTTATGGGTCTCGCTCACCGAGGCGACGAGGTTGATCTCGTCGACCCGCGCGGCCAGCGCCCGCTCGGCGCCCTTCGGGTTCGGCACGAGGGCGACGTAGCGGGTGCCGGGCCGGCGCGCGATGCCGGCGAAGACCTCGGCCGCATCGGCGAGGGCCGGCACCGCCTTCGGCGAGACGAAGGACGAGACTTCGATGCGGGTGAAGCCGGCTTGCGCCAGGGCGTCGATCAGCCGGATTTTGTCCGCGGTCGGCACGAAGACCGGCTCGATCTGGAACCCGTCGCGGGTCGCGACCTCCTGGATGACGATCCCGCTCACGCGACGGCTCCCTTCTCGCGCAGGGCGGCGATGCCGGCCTCGTCGAAGCCGAGCTCGGCGAGGACCGAATCGGTGTGGGCGCCGAGCGCCGGGCCCTGCCAGCGCACGCTGCCAGGCGTCTCGGAAAGCTTCGGCACGATGCCGGGCATCTTCACCTTCGTGTCGCCGGGCAGGTCCGCCTCCAGGATCATGTCGCGGGCGTTGTAATGCGGGTCGGCGACGATGTCGGCCACCGAGTAGATCCGGCCGGCCGGCACCTCGGCGGCGTCGAGCACCGCGAGGGCTTCCGCGACGGTGCGGCCCTTCGTCCAGTCGGCGATGACGCCGTCCAGCATCGCGGCCTGTTTCGAGCGGCCCTCGTTGTTGCGGAAGGCCGGATCCTCGGCGAGGTCGGGCCGGCCGATCGCGGTCATCAGGCGGCGGAAGATCGGGTCGCTGTTGCCGGCGACGACGACGAAGCCGCCATCCCGGCTCGGATAGGTGTTCGAGGGCGTGATGCCCGGCAGAGCGCCGCCGGTGCGGGTGCGGACCTCGCCCAAAAGGTCGTATTCCGGCACCAGGCTCTCCATGACGTTGAACACGCTCTCGACGAGCGAGACGTCGATCACCTGGCCGGCGCCCTGGCCGGTCTTGACCCGCAGGAGCGCCATCAGGGCGCCGATGACGCCGTGGAGCGAGGCGAGGGTGTCGCCGATGCTGACGCCGACGCGGGCCGGCGGCGTGCTCGGGTCGCCGGTGGTGAAGCGCAGGCCCCCCATCGACTCGCCGATCGCCCCGAAGCCGGGCCGGTCGCGGTAGGGCCCGGTCTGGCCGTAGCCGGAGATGCGGACCATCACGAGGTTCGGGTTGAGGCCCGAGAGCACGTCCCAGCCCAAGCCGAGTTTCTCGAGCCCGCCGGGCCGGAAGTTCTCGACCACCACGTCGGCGCTCCCGGCGAGCTGCTTGACGATCGCCAGCCCTTCCGGCGACTTCAGGTTGACGGCGATCGACTTCTTGTTGCGCGACTGCAGGTACCACCAGAGCGAGGTGCCCTCGTGCATCTTGCGCCACTTGCGCAAGGGGTCGCCCTCGCCGGGCGGCTCGACCTTGATCACCTCGGCGCCGAACTCCGCCATCAGGCGGGTGGCGAAGGGCGCGGCGATCAGCTGCCCGAGTTCCAGGACGCGAATGCCCGCGAGCGGCCCGCTCATGACGTCTCCTCCGATGCGATAGGCCTTTGCGCCTTCCATAGTTGAAGAATGCCGGGCGGATCCAACCGTATCTCGCGAGGGACCATCCGCGCCAGGAGAGCGCCGGCGGCAGGCGAGAGCGTGGCGGGGCGCTCCATCGGCCATCCGTCGCGGGCCCGATCGCGAGCCATCCGCCCGCGTGAGGGTGCGGCCGCCCGTCGCATTGGGCCACGCCTGGGACCGCCACTCCGACCCGGGCGGGAACTGACGCCGTTACGATGCCACCCGGCTCGCGCCCATGATGGGCATGGTCGCGCCGGCTGCGACAATATAGTATATTTATCCCATAAGATCGATCCTCATGAGTATTTCCTGGAAAACCCGGCAAGACGATGCCGCCGGTATCGGCATCGGGTGCCGGCCGACGACGGACGGGAGAAGGCTGTGAACCTGAATTGTCCGTCGCGTCGGATGGGTCGCCCGCACTGGTGGGAATCCTTGCCTTCCCGTAAGGTGCGGGCGCCGGGATCGCTTCGGGTTCGCAGGGCACGCGGGTGGGGTAGGACGACGATGCGGTCTGTGCAACCGGCGGAACTCACGGCCTGCGACAAGGAGCCGATCCACATTCTCGGCACGCTGCAGCCGCACGGCTTCCTGCTGGCGCTCGAAGGACCGGAACTGCGCGTCGTCCAGGCCAGCGCCAACCTGCCCGACCTGCCGGGATGCCCGACCGGCCGGGCCCATGGCCGTCCCCTGCACGCGGTCGTGCCCGAGGCCGGGGACGCGATCACCGGGTTCCTGTCGGCCGAGCTCGGCCATGACGGCGCGGCCTATCTCGGCACGCTGACCCTGGAGACCGGGACGGGCACCCGCGCCTACGACCTCGCGGCCCACCGGACCGGCGCGCTCACCGTGCTCGAATTCGAGGAGAGCGCGGGGGTCGGGGCGGCCGCCGCGAGCCTCGATTCGCTCTATCCGCGCCTGCGTGCCTTCATCGAGGCGCTGCACGCGGCCGCGACGGTCGAGGATCTGTGCGGCCTGCTCGCCGCCGACATCCGTCTGCTCACCGGCTTCGACCGCGCCCTGGTCTACCGGTTCGACCGCGACTGGAACGGCACCGTGGTGGCGGAGGACGGCAACGGCGTGCTGCCCTCCTACCTCGACCTGCGCTGGCCGGCCTCCGACATCCCGGCCCAGGCCCGCGAGCTCTACCGCCGCAACCGCCTGCGCATCATCCCGGACGCGGCCTACGAGCCGGTGCCGATCGTGCCGCTCATGACGCCGTCGACCGGGGCCCCCTCGACCTGAGCCAGTCCGTCCTGCGCAGCGTCTCGCCGGTCCATGTCGAGTACATGCGCAACATGGGCACCATGGCGTCGATGTCGATCTCGATCCTGGTCGAGGGCGTCCTGTGGGGCCTGATCTCCTGCCACAACAAGACGCCGCGGCGGGTGCCGCTGCAGACCCGCAACGCCTGCGACATCCTCACCCAGACCTTCGCCCTGCAACTCGCCGCCAAGGAGCGCGGCGCGCTGTCCGAGCAGCGCCTGAAGCTCGGCGCGATCCAGGCCCGCCTCCTCGCCTTCATGGCGGAGGAGGAGAACTTCGTCGAAGGCTTCCTGAAGCACCCGGAGGACGTGCTGGCCCTCACCGATGCCGGCGGCGCGGCGATCGTCACCGGCCAGCGCTGCCACCTGATGGGCCGGACGCCGACCGAGCGGCAGGTGCGGGGCGTCTACGAGTGGCTCTCGGCCGAGCATGCCGGCGAGGCGGTCCACGCCACCGATGCGCTCGGCGAGGAATACCCGCCGGCCCGCACCATCGCCGACACCGCGAGCGGCCTTCTCGCCATCTCGATCTCGGAGAAATACGCCAGCTACGTGCTGTGGTTCCGGCCCGAGGTGGTCCAGACCGTGCGCTGGGGCGGCGACCCGACGAAATCCACCTCCAAGGATCCGGCCGGCGGGCCGGACCGGCTGCATCCGCGCCAGTCCTTCGAGACCTGGAAGGAGACCGTGCAGGGCCGCTCCCTGCCCTGGTCGGTGCCGGAGGTCGACACCGCCAAGGACCTGCGCGCCGCGGTGCTCGGCATCGTGCTGCGCCGGGCCGAGGAGCTGGCGGCCCTGACCGAGGAGCTGCAGCGCTCGAACAAGGAGCTGGAGGCGTTCTCCTACTCGGTGAGCCACGACCTGCGGGCGCCGTTCCGCCACATCGTCGGCTATGCCGAGCTCCTGCGCTCGCGCGAGGGCGACAAGTTCTCGGACCGCGGCCGGCGCTACGTCGACACGATCATCGAGGCGGCGTTCTCGGCCGGCACTCTCGTCGACAACCTGCTGACCTTCTCGCAGATGGGGCGAAACTCCCTCAACCGCATCTCCTGCGACATGAACCAGCTGGTCGAGGACGTGCGGCGGAAGATGATCCGCGACATCCCGCTCGAACGGGCGATCCGCTGGCAGGTCGGCCCGCTCGGCCGGGCCCAGGCCGATCCGGTGATGATGCGGCTCGTGATCGAGAACCTGCTCTCGAACGCCATCAAGTACACCCGCGGCCAGCCCGAGGCGGTGATCGAGGTGGTCCGCGAGGCCGACCGCGACGGCGAGGCGGTTTTCTGCGTCCGCGACAATGGCGTGGGCTTCGACATGTCCTATGTTAACAAGCTGTTCGGCGTGTTCCAGCGCCTTCACCGGGTCGAGGAGTTCGAGGGGACCGGGATCGGGCTCGCGAATGTCCGCCGCATCGTCGAGCGTCACGGGGGGCAGGTCTGGGCCGAGGGCGTCCTCGGGCAGGGTGCGACCTTCCACTTCACGCTCCCCCTCCGTTAGAGACGCGCCATGGCCGACCTCAAGCCGATCCTCCTGGTCGAGGACAACCCCAACGACATCGAGCTGACTCTCGCGGCCCTCGAGAAGAGCCAGCTGGCGAACAAGATCGTCATCTGCCGCGACGGAGCCGAGGCCCTGGAATACCTGCGCCGGCAGGGACCGCATGCCGACCGGCCGATCCAGGATCCCGCCGTGGTGCTGCTCGACCTCAAGCTGCCGAAGGTCGACGGGCTGGAGGTGCTGGCGGCGGTCAAGGGCGATCCCCGGATGCGGGCGATCCCGATCGTGATGCTGACCTCGTCGCGGGAGGAGAGCGACCTCGTCCGCTCCTACGAGCTCGGCGTCAACGCCTTCGTGGTCAAGCCGGTCGGGTTCAAGGAGTTCTTCGAGGCGATCCAGGATCTCGGCGTGTTCTGGGCCGTGCTCAACGAGCCGCCGCCCCATCGGAACGATTGGGCGTCGGGTGAGTGAGCCGTCCGCGCCGGTGAACGGCGAAGATCCCGTGCGCATCCTGCTCCTCGAGGATAGCGACCTCGACAGCGAGCTGCTCACCGCGGTTCTGGAGGATGCGGCCCTCGCGGTCGTGATCGAGCGGGTGATCACCCGCGACGCCTTCACGGCGGCGACGGGACGACGCTGCCACGACATCATCCTGGCCGATTACGTGCTGCCCGCCTTCGACGGCATGAGCGCGCTCGCCGCGGCCCGCAAGGCCTGCCCCGAAACTCCGTTCGTGTTCGTCTCCGGCACGCTCGGGGAGGACGTGGCGGTCGAGGCGCTGAAGCACGGCGCCACCGACTACGTGACCAAGCAGCGCCTCGACCGGCTGCCGCGGGTCATCCTGCGCGCCATCGCGGAGGCGCGCGCCCACGTTCTGCGCCGGGAGGCCGAGCAGGCCCTGCGCGACCTCAACGAATCCCTCGAGCAGCGCGTCGCCGAACGGACGCGGGAGCTCGCCGAGACGAACGCCGCGTTGCAGCACCAGATCGGCGAGCGCGAGCGGGTCGAGGGCGCGCTTCGCCAGGCCCAGCGCCTCGAGGCGGTGGGCCAGCTCACCAGCGGCGTCGCCCACGACTTCAACAACCTGCTGACGGTGATCGCCGGCAACATCGAGTTCCTGGAGCGCGCGGTGTCGGACGAGCGCTCGAAGCGCCGCCTCGACATGATGCGCGGCGCCGCCGAACGCGGTGCCCGGCTCACCGCCCAGCTCCTCGCCTTCTCGCGGCGCCAGAAGCTCGCGCCGGTGCCGGTGCAGCTCAACCAGACCGTCGCGTCGATGCGCGACCTGCTGCAGAGCTCGATGGGCGGTTCGGTCCGCATCGAGATGACGCTGCAGCCCGATCTGTGGCCGGCCCTCGTCGACGCGACCCAGATCGAGCTCATCATCCTCAACCTCGCGATCAACGCCCGGGACGCGATGGCGGTCGGCGGCTGCCTGACCATCGAGACCGCCAACGTGCCGCTCGCGGCCGAGCCGGCCCGGCCCGAGGAGCCCAATCCGGGCGACTACGCCATGGTGGCGGTGAGCGACACCGGCACCGGCATCGCGCCCGAGGTGCTCGCCCGGGTGTTCGAGCCGTTCTTCACCACCAAGGAGGTCGGCAAGGGCTCCGGGCTCGGCCTCGCCCAGGTCTACGGCTTCGCCAAGCAGTCCGGCGGCGGCGTGCGCATCGTGACCGTGCCGGGCGAGGGCACCTCGGTGCGGGTCTACCTGCCGCGCGTGGCGGGGGACGCCACCCTGCACGAGGTGCGCCCGGCCGAGATCGATTGCGCCCGCAGCCGCGACGCGGACGACAAGCGGGTGGTGCTGGTCGTCGACGACGACGGCGACGTGCGCGACATCACCACGACGCGCCTCGGCGAGGCCGGCTACGCGATCCGCGAGGCGAGTTCGGGCCTCGCGGCGATCCAGGCGCTGGAGGCGGATCCGTGCGTCGACCTCGCCGTGCTCGACTTCGCGATGCCGGGGATGAACGGGGCAGAGGTCGCGACGGTGATCCGCAGCCGCTGGCCGGCGATCCAGATCCTGTTCGTGACCGGTTATGCCGACCACACCGCGCTTGCCCGGATCGACGGCGGCACCGAGGGCCGGGTGGTGCAGAAGCCGTTCCGCGGCGAGGACCTGGAGCGCAAGGTCGCGTCGATCCTCGAGCCGCGCCCGCGGCTCACCCTGATCTCCGGCGGGGGCGAGGCGCCCGCGCGCGCCGCCGGCACCGCCCGGGGGTAATGCGAAGCCGCGTCAGCAGGGCCGCAGACGCCTCCGATCCGGCGTGCTAGAGTTTCTCCGATAAGGACCGGGCCGCACGCCCGGCCGGTCCACGGGAGGATGAACGCCGCATGGCAAGCTCCATGGTGACATCCATGGCCGGAGCGCGACCGCTCCTTATCCGGATCCGCGCCCAGGCAGGACCGGACGCGGTCCGCCATCGCATCCCCTCGATCACGCGAGTCCGCGCGCCCCGATTCCGGGCCGCTCCCGCCGGGCGCCGCGCCGCGCGTCCGCTCGCGCATCCCGTTCCGCATCGCATCGCGAGGTTTTCATGACAGTGACCAAGTTCGGTCTCGGCCAGCCTTTGCGCCGGGTCGAGGATCGTCGGCTGATCACCGGCGAGGGCCATTACGGCGACGACCACGCCCCCGAGGGCTGCCTGCACGCGGCCCTGCTGCGCAGCCCGCACGCCCATGCGGGATTCACGATCACCGATCTCGAGGCCGCCCGGGCGATGCCCGGCGTGCATCTCGTGCTCACCGCCGAGGACGTGGCCGATCTCAAGGAGATCAAGTGCCAGGCGCCGCTGCCGAACGGCGACGGCAGCCAGAACCACGTCGCCCACATCCCGCTGCTGGCCAAGGGCAAGGTCAAGCATATCGGCGACGCCGTCGCCTTCGTGGTCGCCGACACGGTCGCCCAGGCCCGTGACGCCGTCGAGGCGATCGGCATCGACTACGACGTGCTGCCGGCAGTCGTCGGCATCCGCGGCGCCGTCGCGGGCGGCGCCGCCGCGGTGTGGGACGAGCAGCCGGACAACGTCTCGTTCGACTCGACCATGGGCGACAAGGCCCCGGTCGACGCCGCCTTCGCCAAGGCCGCCAAGGTGGTGCGTGTCGAGGTTGAGAACCAGCGCCTCGTCACCAACTACATGGAGACCCGCAGCGTCGTCGCCGAGTACGATGCGGGCGCCAAGCGCTTCACCCTCACCATCCCGAGCCAGGGCGTCCACGGCCTGCGCAAGACCCTGATGGGCGTTCTCGGCGTCGAGAAGGACCAGATCCGCGTCGTCACCGGCGATGTCGGCGGCGGCTTCGGCACCAAGACCTTCACCTATCGCGAATATCCGCTGGCGGCGGAAGCCGCGCGCCGGCTGAACAGGCCGGTGAAGTGGGTGTCCGAGCGGGGCGAGCACTTCGTCGCCTGCGCGCAGGGGCGCGACAACCTCTCGGTCGGCGAGGTCGCGCTCGATGCGGACGGCACCTTCCTCGCCATGCGCTTCGACGTGATCGGCGATCTCGGCGCCTACCTGTCGCAATACGGGCCCTACATCCCGTATCTCGGCGCCACGATGCTCACCGGCGTCTACAAGACCCCGGCGGTGCATGTGCGGGTGCGCGGCGTCTACACCAACACCGTGCCGGTCGACGCCTATCGCGGCGCCGGGCGGCCGGAGGCGGCCTACCTGATCGAGCGCCTGGTCGACCGGGCGGCGCGGGAGACCGGGATCTCGCCGGCCGACATCCGCCGGCGCAACTTCATCCCGCCGAGCGCGATGCCCTACACCACGCCGATCGGCGACCGCACCTACGATACCGGCGACTTCGCCGCCCATATGGGCCGCGCCGTCGAGGCGGCCGACTGGACCGGCTTCGAGGCCCGCGCCGCGGAGTCGCGTGCCAAGGGTCTGGTGCGCGGCATCGGGCTCGCCACCTACATCGAATGCACCGCCTGGGGCGAGGGTGAGGACGTCAAGATCACCCTCGACCAGGATGGCGGCGCGACCGTCTATGTCGGCACGCAGTCGAACGGGCAGGGCCATGCCACGGCCTACGCCCAGTTCGCCTCCGAGCATCTCGACCTGCCGCTGGAGCGCATCCGGGTGGTGCAGGGCGATACCGACAAGGTCGCGACGGGCGCCGGTACCGGCGGCTCGCGCTCGATTCCCGTCGGCGGCATCTCGGTCGGCGCCGCCTCCAAGAACCTCGCCGGCAAGCTGAAGGAACTCGCCTCCGAGGAGCTGGAAGCCGGCATCCAGGATCTCGAGATCGCCGAGGGCGCGGTGCGGGTCGCCGGCACCGACCGGTCGATCGACTTCGCGGCGTTGGCGGCGCTGCCGAAGGCCACCGAGGCGATGCGGACCGGGCAGGGCGACTTCGTGCCGCCGAGCGCGACCTACCCGAACGGCACCCATGTCGCCGAGGTCGAGATCGACCCGGATACCGGCATCACCACGATCGTGCGCTACACCGTCTGCGACGATTTCGGCATCGTGGTGAACCCGCTGCTCCTCGCCGGCCAGGTCCATGGCGGCGTGGCGCAGGGCATCGGCCAGGCGCTCCACGAGCGCACGGTCTACGACGAGGCCGGCCAGCTCCTGACCGCGAGCTTCATGGACTACGCCATGCCGCGGGCCGGCGACGTGCCGTTCTTCCACTTCGAGACGAAGAACGTGCCCTCGACCACCAACCCGATGGGTATCAAGGGCGCGGGCGAGGCGGGCAGCATCGGCTCCTGCCCGGCGGTGATGAACGCGGTGGTCGACGCCCTCGACCGCAGCGTGGGCCTGCGCGACATGGACATGCCGGCGACCCCGGCCCGGATGTTCGCGGCCCTGGCGCCGTTGCGCAAGGCGGCGGCCGCCTGACGCGGCCCGATCCGCGAGCGTGATGCGGCGCCCGGCCTCGCGGCCGGGCGCCGTTTTTCCAGGACCATCCCGTATCGACGCAGGACCTCGCATCAGGTCCATGCGAAACGGGGGCCGGTGGTCGCAGCCCCGATCCAGCCGGCCGGATCGGGTGAGAGACCCATCCGGAGCCCGGCAAGCGAGCCGCGCCGCCGAGTACGGGGCGAGAGAACAGGTCGTCGATCGCGGCATCGCCGTCTCCCTGCATGACGGTGCCGTACGGGCATGCGGACTTCTCGGCGTTCCTCACCCCTTGGGTCCCGTCTCGGGTCTCGCGCGAATGCGGGAGCGTGACGCGCAGGGGTCTTTCTGCCGGCAGGCTTCGATCGGCGGCTCCCCTTGCGACCAGCGCGCATCCGCCGGCCCCGCCGCGCCGCATCCCCGGCTGAAAAAACGCTCGCCGGTGCAACGAGTTGAAGCAATGACAATTCTCGGTGTCGGAAAAATCGGCGAGCCCGGCGGAGCGGCCTCATTTTAAATAAGGGTCAATCCCTGTCGTCTAACCGTTAGATCGGAGGGAGCTCGACTTGCTGCCAATGATCCGTCATCTCATCGCGCGAGAGTTGCCCTGGACGCGATCGCTGCTCGGCAGGATCACCGTCTTCGTCCTGGCCTCCGTCATGCTGGCTTACGCGCTGGGTGCGGGCGCGGCTCTGCTCATCATGGTACGGGGCCAGTCCCGGCAATGGGACCACGATGCCCGCCTCTACGTGCAGGTGGCCAGTACCGCCCTTCGCGGCGTCTACACGTTCGTGTCGGTCCACATCGATCGAGACGGGCGGGTGAGCTGGATCGAGACCGGCCGCCCCGTGGGAGACGACCAGTCGATCGTGACCACCGGTTTCATGCCGGCCGACGTGCTGGCGCTCGCTTCGGCGCAGACGGGGCAGGACGTGTGGCTGGTGACGGCGGACGACGCCGGCAGGATCACCAGCCTCAGCGACAGCCAGGGCCAGGGCGCCGGCCTGCGTGTCTCCTTTCCCGACAGCGAGGGCCGGACACCCCGGCGCCTGTTCACCGGTTGGACCGAGATCGGGTCGACGACGCATTTCGCGGGGTTCATGCCGATCCTGTCCAAGGACGGGCGGCTCATGGGCGGGCTCGTGGCCAGCGTCGGATCGGCGGAAACGCTGCTGGCGGCGCGCAACCAGGCGCTCCTGACGCTCACGCTGCTGATGATGGTGATCCTGGCCGCGTCGGCCCTGGTCGTCGCGCTCGGCCTGCGCCGCGCCTTCCGGCCGATCCCGGCCCTGACCCGTGTTCTCACGGCCCTGGCCGACAACGACACGGGCGTGAGAATCCCGTTCCAGGAGCGGACCGATGAATTGGGGCGGCTCGCCCTCGCCATCGAAAAGCTGCGCTGTGCCGTGGTGGAACGGGGTCAGCTGCGCCGGATCGGCGAGCATGCGGCCGTCATGGAGCATCGCGCCCACCATGACAGCCTGACCGGGCTTCCCAACCGGGCGCACTTCACCGCATTGCTGGAGACGGCCCTGGAGCGCGTGGCGGCCGGCGCCCAGGCCTGCAACGTGATGCTGCTGGACCTGGATCGCTTCAAGGAGGTCAACGACACCCTGGGGCATGCGGCCGGCGATGCCGTGCTGGTCGACGTGAGCCGGCGCATCGAGCCGCTGCTGTCGCCCGACGACGTCGTCGCCCGGCTTGGAGGCGACGAATTCGCCGTGCTGCAGCCCGTCGACGGGACTGACGGTGTCGAGCGGGCCGAGCGCCTTGCCCGCGCCATCGTGGCATCCATGGCGCGCCCTTTCGCGTATGGCGGCACGCCGGTGAGCATCGGCGCCAGCATCGGCATCGCCAGTGCGCCGGAGGACGGCACGGAGCGCAGCGTCGTCCTCAACCGGGCCGATCTCGCCCTCTATGTCGCCAAGAACGACGGGCGCGGCCGCTTCGCTCTGCATCGGCCGGGCATGACGATGCCGGTCGACGGCGATGGAGCGGCGAAGGCCGCCTGAGATAGGCCGGGCGGGACACAGGACGGGCGCAGCGAGGGAGAACGGGGCGATGCGACACCGGCGAGGACGTTTCCCGCGCGGGCTGCGATCCATGACGGCGACGATCTTGGCGGTGGCGATCTTGGCGGGGGCGGCCGCGACCTGCTGGGCCGGAGAATCCACCGCCGACGATCGGCCTTCCGTGCTGCGCAAGATCGCGGCCGCCAAGCGGATCACGATCGGTTATCGCGCCGGCTACCCACCGTACTCGGACCTGGTGGACGGCAAGCCCGCGGGCTACGTGATCGACCTCTGCCAGCAGGTGGTCGACACCCTCCGCCAGACGCTCGGCATCGATCGGCTCGAGATCGATTTCGTCTCCATTCCCATGGCGGCCCGTTTCGTGATGATGCGCGAGGGGCACATGGACATGGAATGCGCCGCAACCACCATCACCGCCGAACGGCAGCAGCAGGTGGGTTTCAGCGCACCGATCTTCTTCACCGCGACGCGTTTCGTGTCGCTGCGGCGGAACGGCTACAAGACCTTCGCCGATCTCGCCGGACGGACGGTGGCGTCCCTCGCCGGCACGACCGAAACCGTGAAGTTGAACGCGGCCAACAGGCAGCGCAACCTGCACATCGCCATCCTGCTCTGCCGGGAAGATCGGGAAGCCTTCGCCGCCGTGACAACCGAGCGCGCCGCCGCCTACGTCATGGACGACGTGCTGCTGGCCGGCGTGATGGCGGGGTGGGGCAGATCAGACGACCTCGCGATGTCCGAGGAGACGCTCGGCCCGACGGAGGCATACGGCATCATGCTTCCGTTGGGCGACGACGCTTTCGCCCGGGCCGTGAATGCGGGGTTGCAGGCCAGCGCCGCGAGTGGCCGGTGGAACCAGATCTACGACAGGTGGTTCCTGACCCCCGACCCTTCCACGGGCCGCAGCCCGAACCTTCCCCTCTCGCCCGATCTCAAGGCCAGCCTCGCCCGCCTGCGCGGTTGATCGCGGCTGACGAGGAGGGGCGTGCCGGGCTCGAGATGCCCTGCCGACCTCCGCGCGACGATCGTTTCCTTCGCGATCGAGGGAGACGGCGCGTTCGACGTCTCTCCGGACGGGCGTAGTCCGGCGCAGGTCGGACGGAATCGTGGAGAAGCGTCGGCGGCGATGGGCCCGCACCGTCGGAATGCGGGCGGCCTCGCGCCACCGGGGCGGCTTGCCCCGGTGGCGCTCCCCGGCTCAGCAGCTGAGCTTGCGGCCTTCGCGGAAGCCGTGAACCTGAAAGTGCTTGTAGCCCGATTCCATCTTGCCGGCGAGCACGGCACGGGCGACGTCCGGGTTGCAGCGCAGGTATTCGCGCTCGTTGAACGCCGCGGCGCCGCGGGGCGCGCCGCGATCCGGTCGCCGTAATCCCGGTCGCGGTCGCGGGAGCCGTAATCCCGGTCGCGGCGGTAATCGTCCCGCCGGCCGTAATCGTCGCTGCGATCCCGGTAGCCGCGGTCGCGATAGTCCCGGTCGCGGTAATCGCTGTCGCGGCTGCGATACTCGCGGTCGCGGTAGCCGTAATCGGGCCCCCAGGACTGGGCCGAGGCGGTTCCCACCGCGCCGATCAATCCCAGTCCGAGAACCGCCACCACCCCAATCGTCCTCATCTTCCGTCATCCCCCTTCTGGAAGGCGCTTCGTCGCCGCTGCGGAAGCTAGAGCAATCGGGGCCGAAAGGGATAGCGCCACCATGTCTCGGGACGGTGGCCGTCTGCGGAGGGACCGCGTTCACTCGCCGCCGTAGAGGTGGCAGGCCACGGTGCGGCCCGGCGCCGCCTCGCGCAAGGCCGGCGCCTCGGTGCGGCAGCGGTCGAAGGCGCGCGGGCAGCGGGGATGGAAGTGGCAGCCCGGCGGGGGCCGGAGCGGCGAGGGCGGCTCGCCCTCCTGGAAGCTCATCGCCACCGGTTGCTCCGGGTCCGGCACCGGCGAGGAGGCCTTGAGGAGCTGGGTATAGGGGTGCAGCGGCTCGCCGAAGAGCGGGCCGACGGGACCGCTCTCCACCACCCGGCCGAGATACATCACGGTCACCCGCTGGCAGAAATGCCGGACCACGCCGAGATCGTGCGAGATGAACACGAAGGCGAGGTTGCGGGATTGCCGGAGCGATTCGAGCAGCCGCAGGATCTGCGCCTGGACCGAGACGTCGAGGGCCGAGACCGGCTCGTCGGCGAAGATCAGGTCGGGCCCGAGCGCGAGAGCCCGGGCGATGCCGATGCGCTGGCGCTGGCCGCCGGAGAATTCGTGGGGGAAGCGGGCGCCCGCATTCGCCGGCAGCCCGACCTCGGCAAGCAGCGCGGCGACCCGCTCCTTCAGCTCCGCCCCGCTTCCGAGGCCGTGGACCCGCAGGGGCTCGGCCAACGCCTCGCCGATGCGCTGGCGCGGATCGAGGGAGGAGGCGGGGTCCTGGAACACGATCTGCATCCGCCGGCGCAGGCGCCGCATCGCGCTTCCCGAGGCGGCGAGCACGTCCTGCCCGTCGAAGCGCACGGAGCCGCCATCGGACTCGGTGAGCCGCAGGGCCACCCGCGCCGTGGTGGACTTGCCGCAGCCGGATTCGCCGACGATGCCGAGCGCTTCGCCGCGCCCTACCGTGAACGACACCCGGTCGAGCGCCCGCACCAGGCTGGTCTTCGCGACCGGGAAGCCGCGGCGGATGGTGAAGGTCTTCGAGAGGTCGCGGACCTCGAGAAGCGGCGCCGATGTCGTGCTCATGATGTCGTGCTCATGCGGCCCTCACCCAGCAACGCACCGCGTGGTCCGGCGCCCCGTTGAGCGGCACCAGCGGCGGCCGCTCGCGGCAGCGCGCCTCCACCAGGGGGCAGCGACCCTGGAAGCGGCAGCCCTCCGGCATCTCGGGCAGCGTCGGCACCGTGCCGGGGATCGCCGCCAGCTCCTGCACCCGGTCGACCCGCGGCATCGCCTTGAGCAACCCCTCCGCATAGGGGTGGGTCGGCCGGGCGAAGAAGGCGCGGACCGGCGCGCTCTCGACCACGTCGCCGCCATACATCACCATCACCCGGTCGGCGACCGAGGCGACGACGCCGAGATTGTGGGTGATGAGGAGTACCGCCAGCCCCTCGCGGCGCTGGATCTCGGCGAGCAGTGCCAGGACCTGGGCCTGGATGGTGACGTCGAGGGCCGTCGTCGGCTCGTCGGCGATCAGGACGCGGGGGCTGCAGGCGAGCGCCATCGCGATCATCACCCGCTGGCGCATGCCGCCGGAGAAGTGATGCGGATAGGCGTCGATCCGCTCGGCGGCCGAGGGCACCCGGACCCGTTCGAGGAGCGCGATCGCCTTCTCGCGCGCTGCCGCCTTCGACAGGCCGCGATGGCGCCGCAACGCCTCGGCGATCTGGAAGCCGATCGTCAGGACCGGGTTCAGCGAGGTCATCGGTTCCTGGAAGATCATCGCCAGGCGGTCGCCGCGCATCGCCTCGCGCTGGCTTTCGCTCGCCGCCCGCATGTCGGTGCCGTCGACCGTGATCGAGCCTGACGCCACGCGGCCGACCTTGGGGGCGAGCAGCCCCATCACCGAGAGGGCGGTGAGGCTCTTGCCGCAGCCCGATTCGCCGACGAGCGCCAGGGTCTCGCCGCCGGAGACCGAGAACGACACCTCGCGCACCGCGTCGTACCAGGTCCTTCCGACGCGGATCTGGGTCGTCAGACCGTCCACCCGCAACAGATCAGTCGGCGTCATCGAAGGGGTTTTCATGGCGCCCCCCGCGGGTCGGTGGCGTCGCGCAAGCCGTCGCCGATCAGGTTGAGGCCGATCATCACCGCCAGGATGGCGAGGCTCGGGAAGATCGACAGCCAGGGCGCGTCGAGCAGGTTGTCGAAGCCCTCGCGCACGATGCTGCCCCAGGTGGCCGTGGGCGGCGGCACGCCGAGCCCGATGAAGGCGAGGGTCGATTCGGTGCGGATCGCCGTGGCGAGCCAGAGCGAGGCCAGCACCACCACCTCGTCCATGATGTTCGGCAGGATGTGCCCGAACATGATGCGGATGTCGGAATAGCCCAAAGCCCGGCAGGCATCGACGAAGTCGCGCTGGCGCATGGCGAGCGTGGAGCCCCGCGCGATGCGGATGAAGGCCGGCACCGCCGTGACCGCGATGGCGAGGATCAGGTTGCCGATGCTCGGCCCCAGCACCGCCACCAGCATCAGCCCCATGATGAGCTGCGGGAAGCTGAGCAGCACGTCGGTGGCCGCGGTGATCAGCCGGTCGATCCAGCCGCCGAAATACCCGGCCACCACCCCGATCACCGTGCCGGCCACGACGCCGATGATGGTGGCGACGAAGCCGACCGAAAGCGAGATCCGGGCGCCCCAGATCACCCGCGAGAGCACGTCGCGGCCGAAGAAGTCGGTGCCGAACCAGTGCTCGGCCGACGGCCCCATCAGGGCCGCGACCGGGTCCTGCTCGTTGGGATCGTAGGGCGCGATCCAGGGCGCGAGGATGGCGAGGACGATGACGGCGACCACCGTCACGGCGCCGATCATCAGGCCCGGCGAACGGGTGGCCCGGCGCCAGGCGCTCGGGGCGGCGGAGGCGGCGGCCGCGCTCATTGGGCCGAGACCCGCGGATCGACGAGGCCGTAGGCGATGTCGGTGAGCACGTTGGCGACCACGATGGCGAAGGCGGAGACGACCATCAGGCCCTGCAGCAGGCTGTAGTCGCGCTGGGTCAGCGCGGTCACGATCAGCTTGCCGAGGCCGGGGCGGTTGAACACGATCTCGGTCAGCACCGCGTTGCCGATCAGCACCCCGAGATAGAGCCCGACCACGGTGACCACCGGCACCAGCACGTTGCGGAGCGCATGGCGCCAGACCACGATCCGCGCCGGCATCCCCTTGGCCCGCGCCGTGCGGACGTAATCCTCGCCGAGCGCCTTCAGCATGCCGGAGCGGGTCACCCGCGTCACGTAGGCGACCATCAGGAGCCCGAGATTGAGCGCCGGCAGCACGAGCGCACCGAGCCGGTCGAGGATGCCGCCGGTGCGCGGGGTCGAGATGACCGGGAACCAGCGCAGCTGCACCGCGAACGCGATCAGCAGCAGGATGCCGGAGACGAAGGCCGGGAACGACACGCCGGCGAGCGAGACGATGCGGGCGAGCCAGTCGGCGAGCCCGTCGCGCCTGCGCGCCGCCATGACGCCGAGCGGTACGCCCACCCCGACGCCGATGGCGACCGCCGCGAGCGTCAGCTCGATCGTGTAGGGCAGGACGTGGGCGACATCCTCCAGCACCGGCCGGTTGGTGGTGAGCGAGCGGCCGATATCGCCGGTGGCGACCTGTCCCATGAAGGTGAGGTACTGGACTACGATCGGCCGATCGAGCCCGAGTTTCGCCCGCAGGTCGGCCCGGGCGGAGGCGCTCGCCTGGTCGCCCAGGATCACGATGGTCGGATCGCCCGGGACCACCCGCACGAGCACGAACACCACGGTCAGCACCGCCACCAGCGTCGGGATCGCCAGGAGGAAGCGCTTGAGGATGAACTGGAGCATGGCGGGGCCGGGGGTTGAGTGGCGCGTTCCCCTCCCCCTTGTGGGGAGGGGTTAGGGGTGGGGGTGGTGCAGGAGGCACCGCTGAGGTTCTTTCGGCACCACCCCCACCCCCGGCCCCTCCCCACAAGGGGGAGGGGAGATTGGCCTACTTCTTGTCCGTAGCTTCCGTAATCACCGGCCCGAGATGGATCGCACCCTTGAAGTCGTAGCCGTAATCGACCGACTTCTTGTGCGCCCAGACCTGCAAGCCTTCCGAGAGCGGCACCGCGCAGACCTGCTCGATGATCTTCTCCTGCGCCGTCTTCCACAACGCCTTCTGCTTCTCCGGATCCGGCTCGGTGCGGGCCTTGCGGATCTCGGCATCGGCCGCGTTGCAATGCGAGAAGTTGGTCACCGCCGTCGGCGTGCCGACCGTCGAAGCCGAATCGAAGAACTGCGTCAGGTAGGTGTCGGCGACGGGAAAGCGCGCCGCGGCATAGTAGACCGCATCCGACAGGTCCTTGCGGATCTGCGCGTGGAAGGTCTGGTGGTCGACCACGTCGAGCTTCAGCTCGATCCCGGCCTTCTTGAGCTGGCCCTGCACGATCTGCATTGCGGTCAGCATGGTCGGCAGGCTGGTCTGGATCGCCGTGATGGTGATGCCGTTCGGATGTCCGGCCTCGGCCAGCAGCGCCTTGGCCTTGGCGAGGTCGTAAGGAGGCAGCGGCGCCTTGTCGTCGGTGCCGAGATAGCCCTTCGGGATGATCGACACCGCCGGCTCGGTGACGCTGGCGCCCTTGAACTGGACGATCTGCGCCTGGCTGATCGCGTGGGCGACGGCGCGGCGCACCCGCACGTCGTCGAGGGGCTTGTGGGTGGTGTTGAGGTGCAGGAGCGCCAGTTCCGCCGGCCGCACGATGTCGACCGAGACGTCCGCCTCGCGGCCGAACCGCTCGGCCCAGCGCTGGTCCTGGCGGCCATAGACGATGTCGAGCTCGCCCGAGGTGAAGGCGAGGTCGCGGGCGGCATCGGCCGGGATCAGCCGGTAGAGGATGCCGCCGAGCTTCGGCTTGCCGCGGAAATAATCCGGGTTGGCGACGAGCCGCACGCTCTCGTTCGGCTTGTACTCGGCGAAGGCGAAGGGCCCGGTGCCGATGGGCTTCAGGCGAAAGTCGTTGCCCAACGCCTCGACGGCCTTGCGGCTGAGCACGTTGCCGCCGTGGTAGTTGGCGACGAGCCCGAGCAGCGACGGCACCGGGTGCTTGAGGGTGATCTTGACCGTGTAGGGATCGACCGCCTCGACCGTGTCGAAGGCGGCGTAATCGGTCGAGAACGACGAGGTCTTGGGATCGGCGGCGCGCTTCAACGAAAAGACCACGTCGTCGGCGGTCAACTCGCCGTAGCCGCCGTGGAACTTGACGCCCTTGCGTAAGGAGAAGGTCCAGGTGCGGCCGTCGTCGGAGCGGGTCCAGGATTCGGCGAGGTCCGGCTCCAGGGTCTCGAGGCTGGTCGAGCCCGGCTTGAACCGCACCAGGCCGTTGAAGATCCAGGACACGACCGGCTTGTCCTGGGTGCTGGTGGCCCGGAATGGATCGAGCTGACTGACATCGGCCGCCGCCATGCCGATGCTCAGGGTCTTGCCCGGCGCCTGGGCCAGCGCCGGCGCGGGGCCAAGCAGGGCGAGGGTGGCCGCGGCGAAGAGGAAGCGTCTCATCGTGGTGATCCCCCTGGATGCTTTCGTCGTCAGTGCTCGATCTCGCCTTCCGACCGGTACGGCCCGCGCCAGGCGGCGAAGCGCTCGATCCGGAACGGATGGAGAGGAGAGGCGGAGCGGCCCTGCGTCACGAGTTCCGCCAGGATCTCGCCGACGACCGGGCCGAGCTGGAAACCGTGGCCGGAGAAGCCGAAAGCATGAACCAGGCCGGGCGTGGTGCCGGACGGCCCGATGACCGGGATGTGGTCCGGCATCTCGCCGTCGAGGCCGCTCCAGCTGCGGATGACTTGCGCGTGGGCGAGGTCCGGGATCAGCGTCAGGGTTTTTTCCATCGCGCCAAGCGAGGTCGCCGCCACCGGCCGGGCGAGGCCATCGACGCTGTCCGCCGTGCCGCGCCCGCCGCCCAGGACCACGTTGCCGCGCCGGGTCTGGCGCACGTAGACGTCGCCGCCCACGACCCCGATCGACCGGCTGACCAGGGGGGCCAGGGGCTCGGTCACCACCATGTTGGGGCTGAGCGGGGCCACGGGAGCCGCCTCGCCGAACCACCCGGCCACCACGCCGCCATAGGCGCCGGCGGCGTTGACGAGGTGGCGGCTTCTCACGCTCACCCCCTCGGCCTCGACCGTGAAACCCGCCCCGTCATGGGCTGCGTGGTGCACCGGGCAATGCTCGCGCAGCTTCGCCCCGAGGCGGCGGGCGAGCCGCGCGAAGGCGGGCCCGACCACCCGTGGATTGGCCTGCCCGTCGGTCGGCGAGAGCGAGGCGCCGACGACAGCCAGGCCGAGCCACGGCATCTCGGCCCGGAGCGCGTTCGCTCCCAGGAGCTGGAGGTCGAGCCCGTATTCGGCGGCGTCGCGGGCATAAGTCTCCAGCACCGCCATGTCCGCCTCGGAGCGGGCGAGCTTGATGTGGCCGGTGGCCTCGAACCCGACATCCTCACCGAGCTTGGCGTTCAGGCCATCCCACAGCGCGCGCGCGCGGCGCGACAACGGCAATTCCGAAAAGTCCCGGCCCTGCTGGCGCACGCCGCCGAAATTCACCCCGCTGGCGCCCGCGCCGCAGAGGCGCTTCTCCAGCAGCGCCACAGTCAGTCCGGCCTCGCGCAAGGCCACGGCGGCGGCGCAGGCCGCGGTGCCGCCGCCGATGATCGCAACGTCGACGGTGAGGCGCTCCATCAGACCGGCTCCCGCAGCGGGATCGGCTTGATCGGCGCTTGCCCGCGCAGGCGGCCGACCGCCTCGACCGGCACGCTCAGCGTCCGGGCCAGGATCTCCGCAGCGGCATGACCGCAGACACGGCCCTGGCAGCGGCCCATGCCGGCCCGGGTCAGGGCCTTGAGCCGGTTCATCTCGCGGGCATCCCGCCCGGTCGCGGCCCGCCGCAGGGCGCCCGCGGTGATGCCTTCGCAGCGGCAGACGATCTCGTCGTCGCCGATTCTGTCGACGAGGTGGTGCGGGTAGGGGTAGGCCGCTTCGAGCGCGGCACGAAAGCCCGCCTGCCGGGCGAGATGCCGGTCGAGCCGGGCTTCGCGAGCGGCATCGCGGGGCCGGCCGAGATCGGCCAGCACGGCCAAAGCCGTCCGCTCGCCCTGCAACTCGGCCACGTCGGCACCACCGATCCCGCTGCCGTCGCCGGCGAGATAGACGTGCGGATGCGACGACCGGCCCTCGGGCGACCGCTCCGGCTGCCATTGCCGTGTCACCGGCTCGAACACGAAGCGGCACCCGGCGAGGTCGGCGGCTTGCGCCTCGCTGCGCAGGCCGAACGAGGCCCCGACCGCGTCGCAAGCGACGCGATGTCGGCGCCCCCGCGAATCCTCCCAGGACAACGCCTCGACATGACCGTCGCCCTCGACCGCGACCGACCGCACGCCGGAGCGCACCGGCACGCCGCGCATGGCGCCCGCTACAGTGTACCAGACCCCCTTGGCCAAGGTCGCCGGCAGGGCCGCGAGGCGAGGGGCCGCCTTCACCTTCGCCCCGAGCGGCGTGGCATCGAGCACGGCCACGACCGTCGCCCCCGCCTTGGCGTATTGATGCGCGACGAGCGGCAGCAGCGGGCCGGCTCCGACGAGAGCAACGCGCCGGCCGATCGCCATGCCCTGCGCCTTGAGGGCGATCTGCGCCGCCCCGAGGGTGAACACCCCTGGCAGCGTCCAGCCCGGGAAGGGCAGGGTGCGGTCCATGGCGCCGGTGGCGAGCACCAGCCGGTCGACCGCGATCCGCTCGTGCCCCCGAGGCCCGAGGCAGTCGAGATCGAACCCGGTCGGCTCCCTTGCCGCAATCCCCCACACCATCGTACCCGGGCGATACTCGATCCGCGGCGCCAGCGCATCGGCGAGGGCGTGCAGGGTCTGCGCCCGCCCGGCCTCGAAGCCGTAGAGGGCGGCGGCCGGCCGCTCGGCGCCGGGCGGCGGCCGGCGATAGATCTGGCCGCCGGCGCGGTGTCCCTCGTCGAGGAGGAGCGGACGCAACCCCGCCTCGGCGAGACCCTGCGCCACCCGCAAGCCCGCCGGGCCGGCCCCGACGATCGCCACGACGGGCTCAGTCAAGACCGGCTCAGGCACCGACACCTCCCGTGACCACCGCCATGCCGGGCTCGACGAGCGTGGTGCAGGCCCGCACCCGCCGTCCATCCGCCAAGGTCACCCAGCAATCCTGGCAGGCACCCATCAGGCAGTAGCCGGCCCGCTCGCCGGACCCGAACTCGAATCGGC
Source organism: Methylobacterium aquaticum (assembly GCF_016804325.1). Lineage (NCBI taxonomy): Bacteria > Pseudomonadati > Pseudomonadota > Alphaproteobacteria > Hyphomicrobiales > Methylobacteriaceae > Methylobacterium > Methylobacterium aquaticum. The sequence goes on along the minus strand of NZ_CP043627.1, from coordinate 4,856,679 downwards.
GCAGGGCGCGCCGATGCAGCAGCATCGCGCCGATCAACAGGTCGCCGGCGCGCGCCTCGGCCGGTACGCCGTCGATCGTGAAGGGAATTGTCGGGCCCGGCCGTTGGACGAGACGCTGGAACAACCCGCTCACAGCATGTCCTCGTGCCGGCAATTGAGCAGCAATTCGGCGACGCTCGCGGTGTTGGGCAGCCGCACCAGCGTCTCGATCACCGCCGCGACATCCTCGGGCCGGGACATCAAGTCCCGCGGCTGCTTGGTGACGTGGGCGGTCATGTCGGTCTCGACGAAGCCCGGGCAGAAGGCGGTCGCCCGGATGCCGTGCTCCCAGCCCTCGCGCCGGACCGCCTGGGTCAGGCTGACCAGAGCCGCCTTCGCCATGGCGTAGCCGGCATTGTCGTTGCGCACCCGCTTGCCCGAGAGCGAGGCGAGATTGACGATCCGTCCGCTGCCCGATGCGACGAGGTGCGGCCAGGCCGCCCGGATCACCCGCATCGGCGCCTTGACGTTGACGGCGATGAGCGCATCGAAGGCCGTCTCGTCGGAATCGAGAAAGCGGGCCATCGGGTTGATGCCGGCGGCGTTCACCAGCACATCGATCCGGCCGAACTCCGCCGCCGTCGCGGCGGCCCAGGCCTCGGCACGGCCGGACTCCACGGCATCGTAGCGGCAAGCGAACCACTCAGCCGGCGCATGGCGCGGATCGCGCAGACCGGCGCTGATCCGGTAGCCGGCGCGGGCCAGCCGCTCGGCCACCGCCCGCCCGATCCCCGCGACGCGCCCGACACCATCGCGACCCGTCCCGCCGGCTCAAGCATTGCTGCCCCGCTCCCCGGTTGATCGCCGCATCGAAAACCTCGCCGATTTCGACCCGGAGGATTGAACGTCGGAGCGGCTTGGGCAACAGCTATTTCGCTGGGCGGACAATTTTGCCGGCGTTATTTCGATGAATGAAATTTACGAGCTTAATCGAGATGATCGACGACGCCAAAACGAAATCATCCGATCGCTCCGGCCCGGCGCGGATCGCCAGCCTGCTCCGTCATCTCGGTGAGGCGGGGACGGGCGGGACGCGGCTGAGCGCGCTCGCCGAAGCAACCGGCCTGCCGGTACCGACCGCATTGCGCCTGCTGCGAGCGCTCGTGACGGAAGACCTGGTCGATCTCGACCCGGCGACGAAGACCTATCGGCTCGGTCTCGGCCTGTTCCGCCTCGCCGCCAAGGCCGGCAACCCGCTGGGCCTGCGCGACCTCGCCCGGCCGACCCTGCTGCGCCTCACCGGCGCCCTCGGCGAGACGGTCTTCCTCCTGGTGCGCAGCGGCTACGACGCCGTCTGTATCGACCGAACGGCCGGCCCGCTGCCGATCCGGTCGTTCACCGGTGATATCGGCGGACGGGTGATGCTCGGCCTCGGCCAGGGATCGATGGCGATTTTGGCTCACCTGCCGGCAGACGAGCAGGAGGCGGTGATCCGCTTCAACCTGCCCCGCATCCGCGAGGTGACGAGCCTGGACGAGGCCTTCCTGCTCACCGAGATCGCCCGCACCCGGGACCTCGGCTACTGCGCCGCGGCGTCCGGGCTGATCCCCGGCATGGCCGGTCTCGGCGTGCCGATCCTCGACGCGGAGGGACGCGCGGTGGCAGCCCTGAGCGTCGGCAGCACGGTCGACCGCCTCGCC